>JBGSRB010000534.1:0-4710 GCA_041737735.1 Anaerolineae bacterium
CAAGAAGCGGCGGGTGTCGGGCTGTTCATTGCGATACATGCCATAGGCGATCTCGTGCAGGGCGGCGGTGGCGGCAGGCAGCAGCACCAGCGTGCAGCTTAAGGCAAACCATAAAAAGTTGACGGCTAAAATCGCATATAACCAATCATGCACATCAACCGCGATCAACATTAGCGGTCGCAAACGTGCTTTGAGCGTCATAAGTTCAGTTCGCTTCATGCTTAAACGGACACAGATTAACGACGACCGATTGTACAGGACATGCTGACGCACGTCAGCCACTAACCCGCATAAGGATGACTCCCCATGCTTGACACATCGACCAGCCCCGCCGCCCACTGGCAGACCTTGCCGCTGACCAGCATCCGCGTGACTGGCGGCATCTGGGCGCAGCGCGCGCACACCAATCACGCGATCAGCTTACGGCATGGCTATACCATGTTGGAAGCCTCCGGTAATTTTCACGATCTCCGGCTGGCAGCGGGCAGCCTTGAAGGTGAGTATCAGGGTCCCCGCTACATCGACTCTGATCTGTACAAATGGCTGGAAGCGCTGGCATATGCGCTTGCCACCCAGCCCGATCCCGAACTTGAAGCGATGGCGCAGCAGGTGATCGGCTGGATCGGTGCAGCCCAGCGCGAAGATGGCTATATCAACACGTATTATCAGGTGGTTGCGCCCGATCAGCGCTGGCAGGACATCAAAGACGGACATGAACTGTATTGTGCTGGACATTTAATCGAAGCGGCTGTCGCGCATTATCAACTGCTGGGCGCGCGCGAACTGCTTGATATCGCGCTGCGCTTCGCGGCGTGCATCGAGCGCGTGTTCAGCGCTGGCGGTCGGCAAATTCCGCCCGGTCACCCGGAATTGGAATTGGCTTTAGTCAAGCTCTATCGGGTGACGCGCGATCAGCGCTGGCTGAATCTGGCGCGCTTCTTTATCGATGCGCGCGGCTTAGGCAGGTTAGGCGCAGGCGCGCGTTCGGATTATTATCAGGATCGCGTGCCAGTGCGCCAGCAGCATAAGCTTGAAGGTCATGCGGTGCGCGCGCTCTATCTGTTGAGCGGCGTGACTGATCTGCTGCTCGAAAACGCGCTCGAAGCCGATTATCTGGCGGCGACGCTGGCGCAGTGGGATGATCTGGTGCAGCGCAAGTTGTATATCACGGGCGGGGCGGGCGCACGCTATGAAGGGGAAGCCTTTGGCGAACCTTACGAACTGCCGTCGGATCGCGCCTACAGCGAAACCTGCGCCGCCATCGCCAGCATCTTCTGGAACTGGCGCTTGCTGCACCTGACCGCCGACGTGCGCCATGCTGACCTGATCGAACGCACACTGTACAATGCCTTGCTCGCAGGCGTTTCGCTTGATGGCACGGGTTATTTTTACGTCAACCCGCTGGCGAGTCGCAGCGGCGGCGCGCGTCCGCAGTGGCATGGCTGCGCCTGCTGCCCGCCTAATGTGATGCGTCTGCTGGCATCACTGGGTCATTACGCCGCCAGCAGCAGCAATGATGGCTTGATCATCCATCACTATCTGCCGCTGACGCTTGATCATGCAGGCTGGCGTGTACGCATCGCCACCGATTATCCGTTCGACGAAACAATCCACATTCACATTGACGACGCCCCCGAAGGCGATCAGACGCTGTATGTGCGCGTGCCGGGCTGGTGTAGCGGGGCGCGCGTGCGCGTCAATGACGCTGACGAGCAAGCCGCGCCAACGGGTTATGTCGCGCTGCGCCGCCAATGGCGCACGGGCGATCAGATTGTGCTGACGCTGCCTATGCCGCCGCGCCTGACCGAAGCCAACCCGCGCATCGACGCGCTGCGCGGCAGCGTCGCCATCGAACACGGTCCCGTGGTTTACTGTCTTGAAGCGGTCGATCAGCCGGATGTGCCGCTTGACGACCTGCTGCTTGATCCGCAAGCGGCACACCCCCGCGTCGCCAGCGCAAGCTTTGCCGGCGCACCCTTGATTGAGCTGGACGGGCTGGTGCGTGCAGCGTGGCATGACCCGCTGATTTATCGCCCGTATGCCCCGCAACCTGAAGCCTTCACGCCGATCACGCTGCGCGCCATTCCCTATCACTTATGGGCGAATCGAGGCAGCGGCGCGATGCGCGTGTGGCTGCCGATCACCATCACGCGGTGACCACATTGTGCGTGTTGTTCGTGTATTGATTGTCATCGACCGCGACATCGGGCGTGCCTTCCAGCCGCACAGCCGCCACCAGATGATCGGCGAAGGTATTCTCGTGCAGGGTGCTAGTCTGCACGCGCTGGAACTGAGCGCCCACCCGATTATCGGTGAAGGTGTTGCCGCGCAGGTGCAGATTGTGACATTGCTGCTCGGTGGTTTCTGCACCTGTGTAGCCGGTAAAGCCGACCGTGTTCGACTCGATCAGGTTGTTTTCGAGCGTGAAATTATAGGACACCTCAAAACCCTGCCAATAGGGCATGACCGCACCGCCGCGCGTCCACACGCGCACGCCGTCGCCATTCAAGCGAATCCGATTATTACGAATGGTGAAATCGTGCGCGTGTTCGGCGGCGATGCCCGCCCAACGGTTAAACTCAATCGTGTTGTCTTCGATCACGTTATCCCACGAAAAGCCCATCCAGAAGCCGTAATTTGAGCGACTGCAATCGTTGCGGCGGAAGATGTTCCCGCGCGAAAATGTGGATTCAATGGCGTTATTCGGGCTAAGGCGGCAGTCATTATCTTCAAACAGATTATCGTTGCACGGTTGCACATCGCCGGGATGCCGATAGCCCGCGATAAAGATGCCATCGCCGCCGCACAAGCACGAGTTGCCGATGAAGCGGCTGCGCGATGATCCGTTCACCAGCACAATACCCGCGGCGTCGGCTTCAACGCGAATCGAGCCATCGTCACGGCGGAATAGGCGATTGCAGAAATCAAGCTGGTTGCGGGCAACCATGCACTCATGCGAAGCCGACAGATACACGCCCCACCCACTGTTAAATGACGCATTCACGTCGCTGACGACTATCCGTTCGCATCCGTAAAGCTGCACACCGTTCATCTGATGCTGTAAATCGCAGGTTTGCACCACGCCGCCGCGCACATTGCTGAGCAGCACCGCGCCGCCGTAAGCCTGATCCAGTGGTTGCCAGAGATACAGAAAGCTGTCAATGCCGGGCAGCTCATAAGTGTTGCGAATGGTGAGGGTTTCCAATGTCAGATTGGTGCAGTCATCGGCGCGCACACCGTGATAAAATCCGTTGACATTGACGCCGCCGATTGTAATATTGTCGCCGTGCGCGTAAATGCCCACCCCCGCCTGCTCGGGGCTGACGATATGCGCGCCTTCCCCGCGCACGGTGATATCATTGCCTTCGATGCGAATGCCATCGGGCAGCACATGCACGCCTGCCGCCAGGGTGATGTCGTGGGTGATGAGCATGCCATTGTGCGGTGTGATAACTTGGGTCATGCGGTTGCTCCTTGTGCTTGTAAATCAAAAGTATGCGGTGGTCTTTTCGACAAAAACCCCGTATAGTCGTTAGGTATAGATCAATTTCGAGATTTGTCCAGTAGTTCATAGGATAGCAGTGTGACGACATTACAGCGTGAAGGTGATGCGCTTCCCTTGCACATGCAGGTTGCCCAGATTATCAAAGCGCGCATTGAAGCGGGCATTTGGCGCGATGGTGATGTGATCCCGACCGAGAAAACGCTGTGTGCCGAATTTGATGTCGCGCGCGGCACGGTGCGTCAGGCGCTGCAAACCTTAGAAGCGGAAGGGGTTCTGCGCCGTGAACGCGGGCGCGGCACTTTTGTGACCCTGCCCAAACTCAGCACCGTCAACGCCACGACGCGGCGGCAGCAGCTCGCTTTCATTGTGCCGTATGTGCGCGATTCATCGGTTTCGACGATCTTCATGGGCTTTCAGCAGTGGGCGCAAAGCGCATCTTTCAGCGCATCCTTCACCCATGTGAACAATGAGACTCAGCAGCAAACGCGCGTGATCGAGCAGTTGATTGCCCAAGGAACGGCGGGCATCGCGTTGTATCCCATCGACTCAGAAGTGGTCGAGCCGCTGCGTCAACTGGCACAATCGCGCTTTCCGCTGGTGCTGGTGGATCGTTATCTCAAGAATGTATCGACTGATTTCGTCATGACCGATCACTTTGCGGGGGCGCTGCGCGTCGTGCGCTACTTGCTCGATCTGGGACATGAGCGCATCGGCTTTACCACGTGGTTATCGCCCGCGGTCAGCATGGAGCATCGCCAAGTTGGGTACACACAAGCGCTGCGCGAGCGCGGCATCGCTTATGATCCGGCGTTGGTGTGCTTTGTCGAAGGCTATCCGACAATTGACCTTCAGCCCATGAAAGCCCTACTTCAACAACCCAACCGACCCACCGCGATTTTCGCCGCGAATGACCAGATCGCCGTTGCGCTCTATCGCGCGGCAACCTCAATCGGGCTGCAAGTGCCGCACGATCTTGCCGTGGTGGGTTTTGATAACCTCGATCTGGCGGATCAGCTTGACCCGCCGCTGACCACGATGGCGCAGCCTTTCTCCGAGATCGGACGCGCCGCCGCCGATATCCTGCTGCAACGCATCGACGGCGCAACCGGCGACTTTCAGATCACGCTTGCGCCCCAATTGATGACGCGCGCGTCGTGTCTGCCGCTGGCACACATGCGTTCAGGGGCGCTTGCCCTCAACACCCC
>JBGSRB010000573.1:0-9238 GCA_041737735.1 Anaerolineae bacterium
CGCCGATCACTTCATCGCCGTGAATCAGCGGCGCGCCGATCACAGCGCCAAAGGTCGCGCGCGCCAGCGGCAGATCATCGCCGCCCGTCCATTCACGCGCGTAATCATCCAACAGCAGCGCCGACCGCTGATCGGTCACGCGCGCTGCCATGCCATCACTGCGTGCGACCTGCGGTTCGGGCAGGCGCGGTAGTTCGTGCGCGTATGCCAAGCGCAGCGCTTGATCATCTTCCAAGCGCAAGAAAATGCCAACAGCATCCGCTTCAAGCAGCGTTGCCGCCTGCCCTGCTACCTGCGCCAACAGCGGATCGAGCGCTTCTTGGCTGGTGATGGCAAGATTCACCCGCCGAATCGCTTCGATCTGGGACGTGCGCGCCGCTAAAGGTTCGATGATTTCCTGCCGCACCAGCGCGAAACTGATCAGCAGTGAGGCAATCGCGCCCAAATTGACCGCGAGTGATGACACCTGCAATTCCGGGTTGAGCAAGCCGAGACTTTGCCCGATCACGAACAGCACGATCCCGCTTCGCATCAGCGTTGAACGCAGCTTGCGCCGATAACGCCACAGCAAAAATAGCGTGCCGAAGCCGAACACCAAGTAAAAGGCGATCAGCACGGGCTGCCCTTGATACGAATAATCGCGTGGGATGCGCCCGAGCGTTGTGCTGGCGCCCCCCAGCGTGAGCAGCAGGCGCATGATCAGAATCATCAAGAGCGCAGCGAATGCCAACACGCGAAAGCGTCGATTCAACACGCGCATCAGCGATGCCGTGAGCGTGTAGATCGCCACGCTCGAACCCGTAAAGCCGAGTTCTAGTACGCCGATGGCAATGTTCATCAACGGCGAAACCGCTTCGACCAAGATCAGCGTTTGTGCCACCAGTGAACCGCCGCACCACAGGATCACCATGATCAGGAACGCGGCAAAAAATTGATTGAGTTCTTTGCGCGCGTCGCTCCACAGGATGATCACCAAAAACGCGCACGCCAGCGGCAGCGTCAGGGCGTTGATCAGCAGCGTGGCGGCATTGACAGCATTCATGGGGGATGTGCAGCTTAGAGTTTGGTTACGTTGGGCGGTTGTTTCTCGAAGCGATAGCCAATGCGATGTTCGGTGAGGATATACAGCGGGTTGGCGGCGTCACGTTCGATTTTGCGCCGCAGTTGGCTGATATACACACGCGGATAATAAATATCGTTGATGTATTCGCGCCCCCACACCTGTTCCAGCAGGTCACGCTGGGTGACGACACGCCCGGCGTTTTCGAGCAGCACCGCCAGCAGCTTAAATTCAGTCGGCGTAAGGTGAACCTGCTTACTGCTCACGTAGACGCGGCGGCGATGCAGATCGATGTTCAGATAGCCATCGTCGTAGTAATTATCGATCTCGCTGCTGCCCATCTGCGCGCGCCGGAGCAGCGCCGCCACACGCGCGGCGAACTCGTTTAAGCCAATCGGTTTAGCCAGATACTCATCCGCGCCTGCGCTCAAGCCGTCGATGATGTCATCTTCCGTGATCGCCTGTGCTGACAGCATCATGACGGGCGTATCCGCCACCTGACGGATGCGGCGGCACACGGTCAACCCGTCCATGTCCGGCATGATAATATCCAACACCACCAGATCGGGGCGCTGCGTGTGAAATACCATCAGCGCTTCACCGCCGTCACCGCACAGAAAGACATCATAGCCTTCACGGCGCAACTTCTTGCCGAGTGCTTCACGGATAGCGAGTTCGTCATCTACGATCATTATTTTCATACGTTAAAGTGTAACACCAAGTGTGTTTGCACCACAAGTGAACGATCAGCCTACGCAAGCTAACCGATCTCCTGAGAATGTTGCATAATAAAGCAGGATTTGTCATAAGAGAGGTTGCCAGCCATGGCGCGCATTCACCGACATGTTCTATGGGTCGGTTTATTGCTGCTGATGCTAGTGGTCAGCGCATGTAACTTAACCGGCGCACCCGAACAAGAACAGATCGCCACTAACGAGTCTTTGTTGACCGCCAGCCCAAGTGGAATGCCAACGCGCACCCCCATCTCGACGAGTGGGCTGCCAACATTGATCTTCCCTACCAACCTGCCGACCATCGTCGCGCAGGTGCCAACAACCAGCGGCGGGTTCGTGCCGACCAGCGTGCGACCACCCTTGTTCCCATCACCGACGCCGCTGCCGGTCAGCATCATGATCCTTGCGCCCACCTTTGGCAACATCGTGGCGGGCAATGTGCAAGTGTTGGGGTCTGCTATTCACCCGCAGTTCTTGCAATATCAGCTTGAATACGGTCCCGACCCGAATCAGAGCAATTTATGGTTTCCAGTGGCGGGTGCGGTCACATCGCCGCGCATCAATGAATTGCTTGGCATTTGGAACACCAGTGCCGTACAGGATGCCCGTTATCAACTGCGCCTGCGCGTGTTCCTGCGTGATGGCATCGTGCTGACGACCGTCGTCGGCAACATCACGGTGCAGAATCGCGTTAGCACGCCCGTCCCCACACCAACGCAAAACATCCCGCGTCCGGTGGCGGCGTTCACACAGGATCGCACTACGGGCGATGCGCCGCTGCGCGTGCAGTTCACCAATCAATCAATCGGATCGATCACAGGTGTGACGTGGAGCTTTGGCGATGGCAACAGCAGCCAGCAGGTCAACCCAATTCACACGTTTAACGCGCCCGGTCGCTATACTGTCACGCTGACCGTGAACGGCCCCGGTGGGTCGTCGAATGTCTCGCGCGAGATCGACGTAACTAGCCCGAGCGCCCCGGTTGCCGGCTTCACGCAGGATCGCACGAGCGGCATCGCCCCGCTGACGATTCGTTTTGAAGATCGCTCCAGTGGCAACATCACCAATTATCAGTGGAACTTCAGTGATGGCACCACGAGCAGCGAACGTAACCCACAGCACACTTTCACTGTGCCGGGAACTTACAACGTATTCCTGAATGTGACGGGACCCGGCGGCACATCGAGCGTCACCCGGCAGATCACTGTTGGTGGATTGCAATCGCCGACTCCGTCACCGACAGCGACGATTACACCGTCCGTGATTCCGCCTGCCGATACGCCGACGCAGGTCGTGGTTGTGCCAACGGAAACCTCGATCCCGCCAACAGCGACGTTCACAGATGTACCAACGTCGATCCCGCCGACAGCAACGTTCACCGACGTGCCGACTTTGATCCCACCAACGGCAACATTCACGGATGTGCCAACTTCAATCCCGCCGACGGCGACGTTTACGGATGTGCCAACTTCAATCCCGCCGACGGCAACATTCACAGATATGCCGACCTCGATCCCCACGGACGTACCAACGGCGACTCTGATCCCAACTAACACTACCGAACCGGAGCCGGTTGCTAATTTCGGTTTCGCCGTCTCGCCTGAATTCCCGCTGGTGGTGCAGTTTGGTAACCAATCGACGGGGAATCTAGTGGCTGTATTCTGGGATTTTGGCGATGGAGCAACCAGCGCCGAGGTGAATCCGCAGCACACCTACGCGCAAGGTGGCACGTACACCGTCACCCTCACCGTCACCGACACACTGGGACGCAACGCACAAGCCAGCCAGCAGGTCACGGTTGAACAAGCGCTGAGTGCGAATTTCACAGCCCAAGCGCTGGAAGCGGGCGCGGTGCAGTTCACCGATCAATCGGTGGGCGCGATCACGGCGTGGCTTTGGGACTTTGGCGATGGCGCAACCAGCGTCGAGCAGAATCCGCAGCACATCTACGCGCAAGGTGGCACGTACACCGTCACCCTCACCATCACGGGCGGGAATGCCCAAACCGCGCAGACCAGCCAGCAGGTCACGGTTGAACAGGCGTTAAGCGCGAATTTCACCGCGCAAGCGCTTGATGCGGGTGCGGTGCAGTTCACCGATCAATCGGTTGGCGCGATCACGGCGTGGCTCTGGGACTTTGGCGATGGCGCAACCAGCCCTGAGCAGAATCCGCAGCACACCTACGCGCAAGGCGGTACGTACACTGTCACGCTTACGATCACAGGTGGGAATGCCCAAACCGCGCAGACCAGCCAGCAGGTCACAGTTGAACAAGCGTTGAGCGCAGATTTCACGGCGCAAGCGCTTGATGCGGGCGCGGTGCAGTTCACTGATCAATCGATCGGCGCAATCACGGCGTGGTTGTGGGATTTTGGCGACGGAGCAACCAGCCCTGAGCAAAGTCCGCAGCACACGTACGCGCAAACCAACACCTATTCGGTGCGTTTGGTGGTCACTGATGCCAATGGACGCAGCGCGGAAACAACCCAATCCATCGCGGTTGATGTGCCGCTGCCCGAACCGACGCAGCCGCCCTTCGATCCGGTCGAGAACACACCCGTGCAGCCTGATCTTAACCAGCAGGCATTATTTAACCGCGTGAGTGGCATCTTCAATGCCGGCGCAAGTCAGGGTTTAGGCGCGAACGCATTCGCTCTAGCAGGCGCGTGGTTCGCCCAACCAGCCCTGCTCGATCCGTTCGCGCCCAGCAATGTCAGTTCAGCCTCGAATGCGGGCGACCTGCAATCCATTGTCGATTTCTACAATGCGCGGGATTTTAACGGTTCGACCAGCTTCAATCGTAATAGTTTCGCTGTGCGCGGCGATTGGACAGCACAAGCGCTGCTTGATCCCAATCAAGCGGATCAGTCGGTGTGCGCGGGCGCTTCCCCGCTGGATTGCGAGATCACCCAGTCGAGCGCAGCCGTAATCTTGATTGCGGTCGGCGTCACCGATATGCGCTCAGGCACGGATGTCAACGCCTTCCGTGATACGCTTCAGCAGATCGTGACCACAGCGAGCAATCGTGGCGTAATCCCGGTGTTGTTCACCATTGCACCGCCGCTTGATGTCGATCTCGAGCGCGCGTTAGCGTTCAACGGCGCGATCATCGAAGTGGCGCAGGCAAATGATCTTCCTGTGTTGAACACGGCGCGTCTGCTGCGTGGTGTGCAGAATGGCGGCATTAGCCCGGATGGTGGCTTGACTTCCGCACCGAACGGCGCTGGCGATCTGTCGGATAATGCGGTCGCAAATTCCGGCGCCAATGCCGTGAATCGGGCGACGCTTCGGTTGCTCAATCAACTGCGGATGACGTTCTATCCAAACAGCTAAACCTTTGTCATGAGTTTAGAGGGGCTTGGCGTGCTAAGCCCCTCACCCTTCCCTTCTAGGTTTATGTACAGTGTGGCGGAGTTTGGTATAATGTTGGCACTAATCCTTAAAAGATCATGATGATGGAATAGATACACCATCACGCCACATGGAGGAGTTCTAATGGCAGCAGAAGTGGAAGCAAAGGTTCGCAGCATTGTCGTCGACTTGCTTGGCGTTGACCCGGACAGCGTGACGCCAGAAGCACGCTTCCGCGAAGACCTTGAAGCTGACTCGCTCGATCTTGTCGAATTGATCATGAAGTTTGAAGAAGAATTCGGCGGTGAAATCAGCGATGAAGACGCGCAGAAAATCACGACCGTGGGCGAAGCCGTCGTCTATATCAACGAGCGTATGAGTTAGCGTCACCCTCAGGCGCACGACGAATAAGGGGCAGTCGCAGTGGCTGCCTCAATTCGCCCCGCAGTACATCAAGCGCCAACAGTGCATAAATGCCTAAACTGAACCAGACACCGCCACCACTTTGCACTGTGACTTCAAATCCACGCATTAATGTGTGCGCTAGGCTAAACCCGCTGAGGGTCGTCAGCACGCCCGCAGCGATGATCGCCAACAGCACCACACCGCGCCAGCGCCGCACGAAGCTGAACCAGACCGCCAGCCCGCCGATCAACGCCGCTAACGCCAGCGCGAACTGCTGCCCATAATTCGGATCGCCTGTATTGGCGATGAAGGCGAACGGCGGCAGCAGCGCGGCAGCAACGATCCCAAGCAGCGGCATGGCAACCAGTGCCGAACGCGCGCTAAGACTGAGCAGCAGCGCCAGCAGCACTAAAGGCAGACGCAGCAGCAAACTGGTGAACAACAGCGGCTGCGCGCGCACTTCAGGATGCAAACTCGCCCACTCCGCCAGATCATAAGCGTTGATCGTCAAGCTGGCGGTGTTGCTCACGGTAATCCACGGCAGCAGATAACCGATCATCAAGCCAAGCAGCAGCAGCGCGCGCGTCACGGTCATCAGTCGGCTTGCACCGTTATTTGATCGACCTGCGCGCGGATATGTTCATCTTCCGCCTGCTGCTGCTCAAAAAAGTCCACCATAAATTCGCTGTGCCGTTGACGCAGCGCCAGCGGCGCAACCGCGCGAATATCACGCAGATCGGCGCGATCGCGTCCATCGGCGGCGGCGTGCGCGCGTGCGGCTTCAAACATGGTGTATTCCGCACGATGCGAGTCGATCGCCAACGCCTGCACCAGCGCCAAGCCGATGTTGATCGCTTCATCGGTCAGCGTGGTTTCTTTGAGCAATTCCTGTGCTGCCATGATGTCTTCGCGCGTTTCCGCTGTCGTCAGTTCCCACTGTTTGACGAACGTGCGCGGGTGCTGACGATACGCCCGCACGCGCTGATACACTTCGAGTCGTTCGGCGCTACTCAACGAACCGCGCACCGTGACGCGCAGCCCGAAGCGGTCGAGAATTTGCGGACGTAACCGCCCCTCTTCCGGGTTCATCGAGCCGATCAACACAAAGCGCGCGCGATAAGTTCCCACCATTGCGCCGCGCCGCACGCTATAATGCCCTTGTGCGGCGGCGTCGAGTATCGCATCGACGATCTCATCCTCAAGCAGATTCACTTCATCGATATACAGCAGATTGTTATGCGCCCGCGCGAGGATGCCGCGCTCCAGCTTGATGCGGCTTTGCGTCATTGCTACGCGCTCGTTGATGCCGCCAACGACATCCTCAAGCCGCGCGTTCAGCGGCAGTTCGACTAAGCGCACCGACTCGTAATGCGAGATCGCCTTTCCCGCCTGAAATTGTTCGTAGCATTCGGGATACAGGAGGGCGGCATTCGGGTGTTCCATGTCGGTGGGCAGAGCGCCGTCTTCGCAATCGCTGACTTCGACTTCGGGCAGAATATCGGTCAAACTGCGGACAGTGGTCGTTTTGCCCGTGCCGCGCGGTCCAATCAGCAGCACGCCGCCAATCGCCGGATTGATCACCGCCAGCATGAGCGCGATCCGCATTTCGTATTGACCGACCACCGCCATAAACGGATACGGCGGCGCGTCCTCTAAACCCAGTTCGGGCGCTTGTGCGGTCAATACACGGCGCGCACCAGCGTCCGCCAGCACGCGCATCAACACCGACTCTTGCACTACTTCATCCGAGGCTTCCGGCGGCAGCGTCAAATCGCTTTGATCGCTCATGGCGTTTCCATCGCTTGCTGCTGCTTACGAAATGCCTGCCGCTGCTGCGCTTGTTCGGAGCGCGCGCGCTGTTCATCGGTGGTGTAGTTGAGTTCCGGCACAACACTCGGTCGCCCCGTGTCATCCAGCGCGACATAGACCAGATAGGCGGTGTTCGTCAGCTTGGGATCACCGAGCATCGGGTTTTCTGTGATTACCTGCACGCGCACTTCCATCGATGTGCGCCCGACATAGGTCAGTTCCGCCTTGCACATGACCAGATGCGCGATACGGATCGGCTCCATGAAGGTCATCGAATCGACCGCTACCGTCACCACCGGACGATTAGCATGGCGCATGGCAACCAACGCGCCCGCCTCATCGACCATTTTCATGATCACGCCGCCATGCACATTGCCAAACGAGTTCGAGTCTTGAGGGCCCATCAAGGCGCTGAGCGTAAAAGCTGAATCCGCGATGTGTTTGCTTCCGCGCTCCATGTTTATTCGTCGCCTGCATCGGGCGTTAGATCGCTCAAGCGTTTGAATACGTCGGGGTCCCACTCCAACACATCAATATAGCTATAGCTCATGTCGCCCGTCAGCGGCGGCAGCGGTGCGCGCGCGGGAAGCTGCGGCTTCACCGGCTTCTTGGGTAACTCACTCTGCTTGAGCAGCGGCGGACGATCCACGTTGCGATTGCGGGTGATGCGACCGTCTTTGATCAAGTTGCCGATCCACTCGCCCGATGTCGTATAGACATCATAAATATCATTCCGCACGAAACCGATGTAGTCGCCGCGCAGGTCGAAGATCGCCCAATTGAGCATGGTGGCGTGCCAGTCGCCGGGGGTATCGTAGATGAAAAAGGGTTTGGTCGGGTCAATCGTGAATTTACGCTGAGACATGATTCACAACATCCTTTATGCGCCATTTACTTGATTACACGATCCCATTATACGCGCTTCAGCCAGCGCTTCTGAGCTTGAGACTTTCTCATTCAGCCAACAGGCGATCATACACAGCGAGCAAGTGCTGTGCGGCACGCTCCCACGTAAATGATCGGGCTTGGGCTAAACCGCGCGCGCGCAGATCAGCCGCTAATGCCGGATCACGCAGCAAACGCAACAGCGCCGTCGTCAGCGCATCGAGATCAAGCGGATCGATCAGCAGAGCGGCGTCTCCCGCCACTTCGGGCAGCGATGACACATTTGACGTGATCACAGGCGTACCACACGCCATCGACTCTAATACGGGGATGCCGAAGCCTTCATACAGGGACGGTAATGCGGTCAGCGCTGCCGCCGAATATAAAGCGGGCAAATCGGCATCGTCGGCAAAGCCAATGAAATGAACATGATCGCGTAGTCCGTGATCAGCAATCGTCTGGTAAATCGGGTCTTCCAACCAACCGCGTCCGCCCGCGATCACCAGATCGACATCTTCACCCGCCGCGCGCACCTGCCCTAACGCCTGAATCAAGCGTCCATAGTTTTTACGCGGTTGCACGGTGCCGACCGAAAAAATATGCGGACGTGGAGGGATTTGATATTTCGCGCGGACGGCGAGCTGCGCGCTTTCGTCGAGGATCGGCTGAAAGCGTGCCTCTACACCGCTGAGCAGTACGGCGATCTTTTCCGGCGGCACATTATATAGCGCGATTAGATCATCTTTGGTTGCTTGCGAGTCTGCCAGAATGTGATCGGCGCGCTGCACCGAACGCGGCACAACAGCATCGAGATATACTTTCAAGCGTGGGCTGGCAGTTTCCGGCACGCGCACAAATGAGAGATCATGCACGGTCAGCAGGGTTTTACGAGCGTGGGTGGGTGGCAGCACGAAATCGGTCGCATGATAGAGGTCGATGCGCCCCGTGAACACATCCACTGGCAGCGGCACGCGCGCGCGCTGCCAGATGCGCG
>JBGSRB010000575.1:0-1918 GCA_041737735.1 Anaerolineae bacterium
CGTCGATCCGCGTGCCGCAGGCGGCTGATCTGCCCGTGCTGCGAACGATTGCCGCCGCCAGCTATCACGACTCGCGTTTTTACGCCGATCCGCATTTCGCGCGTGATCGCGTCGATGAGCTTTACGCCACATGGATCGAACGGAGCTGCGATGGTTACGCTGATCAGGTGTTCGTCGTGGATGCTAACGGCGCTGCGGTTGGCTTCATCACCTGTGCCGTGACCGACGGCGTGGGCAGCATCGGCTTGGTGGGCGTGGCGGCGGATCAACGGGGCGGCGGGATCGGCGCGCGCTTGATCACCTGTGCGCTCGCTTGGTTCGCGCGGCAGGGAGCGGAAAAGGTCACCGTAGTGACGCAAGGGCGCAACATCGGCGCGCAGCGTTTTTATCAGCGGGCAGGCTTCCTCACGACGCAGATGCAAGCGTGGTATCACTGTTGGCGCACGCCAGAGGCAAAAACTTGATGACGATTACCATTCCCTTTAACAAGCCCGCCATGATGGGGCGCGAACTCGACTATATCGCGGATGCCGTGCGCGGTGGTCATGCCAGCGGCGATGGCAAATATACCAAGCTGGTGCATCAACTGCTCGAAAATGCGCTCGGCGCGCCTAAAGTGTTGCTGACCACCAACTGCACCCACGCGCTAGAAATGAGCGCGCTGCTGCTTAATCTGCAAGCGGGCGATGAGGTGATCATGCCATCGTTTACCTTCGTTTCGACGGCGAACGCCTTTGCACTGCGCGGCGCTAAGCCCGTGTTTGTCGATATTCGCGCCGACACGCTCAATTTAGATGAAACGCTGATCGAAGCGGTGATCACCGAGCGCACGCGCGCCATCGTCCCCGTGCATTACGCGGGCGTGGGCTGTGATATGCGCGCGATCATGCAGATCGCCGCGCGGCATAACCTGCACGTGGTCGAAGATAACGCGCATGGCTTGTTCGCGCGCTACGACGGGCAGTTGTTGGGAACCTTCGGCGCGCTGGCAACGCAAAGTTTCCATGAAACTAAAAATTTCACCTGTGGCGAAGGTGGCGCGCTGATCATCAACGACGAAGCGCTGATCGAGCGCGCCGAGATCATCCGCGAGAAAGGCACGAATCGCAGTCGCTTCTTTCGTGGCATGGTCGATAAATATTCATGGGTCGATCTTGGGTCAAGCTATTTGCCGTCGGATGTGCTGGCGGCGTATCTCTACGCACAGCTTGAAGCGCGCGCTGAGATTCAAGGACGGCGGCGCACGATCTGGGAACGGTATCACGCGGGGCTGGCTGATTGGATGCAGACGAACGACGTGCGCGCGCCGATCATCCCGCCGGAATGCGAGCAGCCCTATCATATGTATTACATTCTGCTGCCGTCGCTCGAAGCACGCGCCCGCTTGATCGCGCATCTCAAAGCGCAGGGTATTCTGGCGGTGTTTCACTACTTGCCGCTGCACCTCTCCGATATGGGGCAGCAGTATGGCGGCAAAGTGGGCGATTGTCCCGTGACCGAGCGCGTAAGCGACTGTTTACTGCGTCTGCCGTTCTACAACGACTTGACCGAAGCCGAACAGATGCGCGTGATCGAAGCGATCCGAGCGTTCGCGCTTTGATGCGTCCCATGTTTGCGCAGATGATCAGTGAGGCGGATGCACCGCGCGTGCTGATCGTTGCGGGCAGTCCGTTGGCGCGGGCGGGTTTGGCGGCGCTGCTCGATGATCTGCCAACGATCAACGTGATCGGACAAAGCGCGGGCGATGATGATCTGGCGGAAGCGCTGGCTGTCTATCGCCCCGACGCGCTGATCTGGGATATGGGTTACGAGCCATTGGCACAGGTTGATCGCGCCGCCGATGCCGCGCACATTCCCATCTTGGCGCTGGTGGCGGATCAAGCGGCTGCGGAAGAAGCAGCCTCGGCATTGATCGGCG
>JBGSRB010000606.1:0-2361 GCA_041737735.1 Anaerolineae bacterium
CGGCAAGGCGCGGATCGTCGCCCAAGCGCAAGCCCATCAGCAGCATATCGAACGCTGACTCGTCGCGCCACGCGGCGATCTCGTCGCAGATCGCCCAGTGCTGCTGAGGTCCGCGCAGGCGATCCGGTTGTTCGGCGCTGAATAGATATGCGCTCGATCCGTTCGTCCACACCAGCTTGCCCAAACTCGGATAGTAATGCGGGCGCGCGGACGGCGGCGCGATGTTCAAGATGCCGCTTTCGCCTTCCACCAGCACATCACGGACGGCGGCTTCGGTCGGTGCGACCAGCGCGCCGCGCGATCCCGGTTGGCTGTGCGCCCGCTGGATCGCCCACTGCGTGATCGCGCGGGTTTTGCCGAAGCCGCGTCCGGCGAGAATCAGCCAGATGCGCCAATCGCCCACGGGCGCGAGTTGTTCCGGTCGCGACCACAATGACCAGTCGTACAAGAGCGCGGCGGCTTCGCGCTCATTCAGTTGACTCAGCAGTGTCCGCCGTTGATTCGGCGGCAGCGCCAGCAAGGAGGCGCGCAAGTTTTTCATGAACATCCTCAAGATTAACCAACGTGTCGTCATCCGCGCCCGCCAGCGCCCGCCGATTTTCCAGCAGCACGCTCAGCGCGCGCGCCAGTTCGCTCAGCTTGGCGTCGTCGAGCTTGTCGCCCATTTCATCGAGCAGGCGGTCGATCAAGCCCGTGATGCGGCTGATCAAGCGGGCGCGTTCTTCGGCGTCGGGGGAATATTGTTCGCTCAAGCGCACCAACTGCGCCTGCCATAAGCGCGTGAGCGCCATGCCATAGGTGATCATGAACAGGTGATACAACGCGGTGGCTTCGGTGCTGCTGCGATAGGGCGGCGCATACGTCCAACGCTCGAAGTCGCTCCACCAGCACGGGCGGGCTTGCAGCGCGCGTAATTGCGCGGCTTTACGTTCTTCGGCGGTGATATGCACACGATCATACGAAGTTGCGCCGCGCTGCGGATCGATGCCGCGCCGGACGCACACCGCGCGAAATTCAGCGCGAAAACGGACATAATTGAAAGGCTTCATGCGAACACGTGTCCTGAAATTAGCCGACAATGGATCTAAAGCATAAGCCCTATATGCGACTTGTCAACGAACAAATGTCCAGTGCGTTTTACGGGGAATTGTGCGGCGTGTTGGGGACGAAAATAAAAAGAGGATCGCGCGCGTTGTGCGCCCGATCCCCTTTTTTGAGCTAACGTTGGCTGCTAGTACAGCTTAGTTCGGGATGCCCGCGTTGACCACTGCGCCCACACTGGCGATCGGAACGTAGAACTGCGAACCTTGGCACGCCAGCCACACGCGCGCGAAATCACCCTCAATGCGCACGACGTAGTAGGTGCCGGGGTTCAGATCGAAGCCCGCATAGGCATCAGCACGCGGCTCGAAGAACGCTTGCGCGCCACCCGCCATGTCGTGAACCACTGAACCACGCGGAACGGGGTTGGCGCAGCCATCGGTCGCGCCGGTGCTGCCGCCCACAGTGCCAGTCCATTCTGAGCCGTCGCACTCGTCCGAGTATTCATACGGATCGACTCCGTCGAACAGAGGGCTAGTGCTGGTCGCGTTATCGCTCACATAGATGCCGATTCCCGCTGCGGCATCGCCATAAGGACCCGCGTTAAACACGACGACGAAGGTCTCGCCCGCTGTAAAATCACCGCCCGCGCTGACAACGCGCGAGCCGTCGTCCCAAATTTGGACGAAGTACGGACCTGCGTCCTCAACAGTGACGGTGACGGTGATCGTACACGCCGCCTCATTGAACACGACACTATCAATTGTTGCGCCCGGTGCAGCCGCTGCGGGCAGTGCCAGCAGCAGCGACATCAACGCCAGCAAAGCGATCACGAAAAGTTTACGCATGAAGAACTCTCCTTGAGATGTATATGAGTGGAATGCACAAAACTTGCATCCAACATACACTAATGATAAGTCGCTTCATGAACTTCATACAAGTTTTTGCCTACCCATTTTTATAGGAGTTTTACAAGTTGAAAGCTTTAGTGACCGGAGCAACCGGTTTTGTGGGTTCATACGTGGCGCGCGCGCTGATCCATGCCGGACACAGCGTGCGCGTTTTACACCGCACCAGCTCGAAATTGGATGCGCTGGCAGGCTTGCCCTACGAGAGCGCGCTGGGCGATGTGACCGATCCTGACGCGCTGCGGGCGGCGTGCATCGGCTGCGATTGGGTGTTCCATGTGGCAGCCGTCGCGGATTACTGGCGCGCTGATCCAACGCACATGCTGCGCGTCAACGTGGATGGCACGCGCTGGGTGCTGGACGCCGCGCGGGAAGCGGGTGTGCAGCGGGTGGTGTTCACCAGCAGCGCGGC
>JBGSRB010000011.1:0-5030 GCA_041737735.1 Anaerolineae bacterium
GGGCGTGCCGATGGTCACGCTGAGCGGGCAAGCCGCCGCGCGCATGGTGCTGGCGGATCGCGCATGAGCGTGTAACAGCGAACGTCACGATCCGCTTTAATTGAGCAGTTCCATTTTGTCGTTATAGAGCTGGAAAAGCGCGCCTAGAACCAGCCCCCGGACGATAACCTCCCGAAGATCGCCGCTGGCGAAACCCAGCAGCAAGTTGATGCCAAACACCGCCATCAGCGTGTAATAACCCCACTTCTGCCAGTTCCACAAACCGATGATGCCGATCAACCCGCCAAAGATGATGATGCCCCCAACGATGCCCAACAGTCCGTTATTGATCCGTGATATTCCCTCACAGAAGATCACCGCAGCGACCACATGCATAGCGCCAAGCCCAACCAGAAACAGCGTCATGCAGCCACTACGACCATCAGGGGGAACATGTTCACTAAAACGCGGATAGTTTGGCGGCGGTGGCGCTTGATAATTGCCGTAACTCATGCTGTTTTTTCTCCCTCATCACATACTGTCAGATTATTCACGTATCAGGCGTTGCTCGGCTGGCACAGTGCAGCATCGATCCAGTTATTTGAGCAGTGCCATTTTGTCGCGGTAGAGCAGATAAAGCACACTCATCATCAGCAACCTCAAGAGAATCCATTCAATCGTGCCGGCTGCCAACCCCACCGCTACCATCAAGTCGATGCCAAACACCGCCATCAGCGTGTAATAACCCCACTTCTGCCAGCTCCACAAACCCATGATGGCGATCAACCCGCCAAAGATGATGATGCCACTAAATATGTCAACCCATCCGAAGTTGATCTGTGTCACTCCAAGCAAGAAGAACACAGCACTGATCGTTTGGAGAATGCCAAGCCCAAGCAGAAACAGCGTCATGCAGCCATCACGGTTACGCCTAGGTGGATCGCTGGGGGGCGGTGGCGCTTGATAATTGCCGTAACTCATGCTGATTTTCTCCCTCATCACAGGCTGTCAGATTGTTCACGCACGGACGGTGCTAGGCTGGCAAAGCATCAAGCCAGTATGAGCATAACAGAAATTAGCGCACACCAATGATATAAGTTTTGCGTTAAGTCTGGTTACTTCCGGTTGAAGCCTTCCTCGCATCGGCGCGCTGATCCAGCGCACAAATGTGCAATTACATTTCCGCACGCGCTCCCCCATGACAGAACAACATTTCCACGTTATGATGTTGCCAAACTCTAGCGATTAAGGATTGTAAAATGTTTGAAAAACTTAGGGCGACTAACGTCCAATCTTTTGAAGCGTGGGGCTTTGACCAAATTCGCCCTTACTTCGACGACCTGAACGCGCGTGAGGTGAACGCCGATAACGTGGTGGCATGGTTGAGCGACTGGTCGCTGCTGCGGAATATGATCAATGAAGTGGGCAGCCGTTTATACGTCAACACCACCATCAACACGGCGGATGAAGCCGCCGAAGCGCGCTTTCTCGGCTTTCTGGAGCATGTGGGGCAGCCCACCCAGAGCGCCGAGCAGCAGCTTAAAGAGAAGCTGCTGGCAACCGGTCTGGAGCCGGAAGGCTTCGAGATTTCGCTGCGCAATATGCGTACCGACGCGGAATTGTTCCGTGAGGAAAACGTGGCGCTCAGCACCGAAGAAAGCAAGCTCGGCACGCAGTACGACAAGATCATCGGCGCGCAAACCGTGCAGTGGGAAGGCGAAGAACGCACCATCGCGCAGATGAAGCCAGTCTTTCAAGACCCTGACCGCGCGGCGCGTGAACGGGCATGGCGGCTGGTCAGCGAGCGGCAGTTGCAGGATCGCGGCGCGCTGAACGACTTGTGGCAAGAATTTCTGACGCTGCGGCTCAAAATTGCCGACAATGCGGGCATGAGCGATTTTCGCGCGTATCGCTGGCGCGAGTTCAAGCGCTTCGATTACACGCCTGAGGATTGTCTGAACTTCCACGCCGCGATTGAGCAGGTGGTTGTGCCTGCCGCCCAGCGCATCTACGAGAAGCAGCGTCAGCGTTTGGGCGTGGACACGCTGCGCCCGTGGGATACCGAAGTTGACCCGCATAATCGTCCGCCGCTGCGCCCGTTCACTGACGCAAACACCCTGAGCAGCACGGTGCGCACGATGTTCAACGCGCTCGATCCCGAATTGGGCGAGTATTACAACATCATGGAGCGCGAAAATCTGCTCGATCTGTCGAATCGTAAGAACAAAGCGCCGGGCGGCTATCAAACATTTTTCGAGGCGTCAAAGCGTCCGTTCATCTTCATGAACGCGGTCGGCTTGCATGACGATGTGCAAACGCTGCTGCATGAAGGCGGTCATGCGTTCCATTCGTTTGAGGCGAGTCGCTTACCCGATTGGCAGGATTTTTCGGGCTATCCGATTGAGTTCGCTGAAGTCGCGTCGATGTCGATGGAACTGCTGGCAGCGCCCTACTTTACGCAGGATCGGGGCGGATTTTACGCCAGCGCCGAGGACGCCGCGCGCGCGCGCATCGAACACTTCGAGGGCATGATCACGTTCTGGCCCTATATGGCGGTGGTCGATGCCTTCCAGCACTGGGTGTATACCCACGCCGACGCCGCCATGAATCCCGCTAACTGCGATGAAGAATGGGCGCGCCAGTGGGATCGCTTCATGGGCGGGATCGACTACAGTGGCTTGGAAGACGCCAAAGTGACGGGCTGGCATCGCAAGCTGCACATCTTCCAGATTCCGTTTTACTACGTCGAGTATGGTCTGGCGCAGTTGGGCGCGGCACAGGTGTGGGTCAATTCGCTGAGCGATGCGCCCGCCGCCGTCAAAGCGTATCGACGCGCGTTGAGCTTGGGCGGAAGGGTCACGCTGCCGGAATTGTTCGCGGCAGCGGGCGCCAAGTTCGCCATGGACGCGCCGACGTTGCAAACGGCGATCGATAACATCGAACGTGAGTCCGCGCTGCTCGATCCGGCGTAGTGTGGGTGGGGGGAAGGCTGCTGACCCCACCCCTAACCCCTCCCCGAATTCGGAGTGGGGGACAAAAACAGCCTGCTTTTACTTCCTCCGAATGTTGCCTGCGGCAAGCGCAAGCTAACGGGGGAGGTGGCAACCGAAGGTTGACGGAGGGGGTCAGTTCTTGAACTTTGCCTACAAACCCTCGAACTGAGGAATGGCGCGCTGTTGCTCAGTTCGAGCGCTCACATTTGTGAAGATCGCCTGAAATTCCCCTCATTCACGCGAACACCCCAAAGTTCAGGGCTGACAAAATGCACAATTCAGCGTAACTTTATGCGCGTTTTGTTGTTTCCACATTATAGGGTGACGTATCCATAGCGCTTGTAGACCTGATCCGTCAGGTTGCCAGCGTTCAGATTGCGCCCCTTCCACCAAAGTACGCACTTCGGGAGTTTCATCCAATGCCGGATTTGAACGTCCAACTGCGGCACAACCCCATCGCCATCGTCGGCATGGGCGCGATCATGCCGCAGGCGCACAACCTGCGTGAATTCTGGGAAAACATCGTGGCGAAGGTCGATTGCATCACCGATGTTCCCGCTTCGCGTTGGCGCGCTGACGCCTACTATGACCCTGACCCTACCGCCCCTGACAAAACTTATTGTCAGCGCGGCGGATTCTTGCCTGATGTCGAGTTCGATCCGCTCGAATTTGGCTTACCCCCCAACATCTTAGAAGTCACCGACGTGTCGCAGATGCTGTCGCTGCTGGTGGCAAAAGAAGCGCTCGGCGATGCGGGTTATCTGCCCGCTTCGGACGAAACCCGCGAGCGCACAGGCGTGATCCTCGGTGTGGGCGGCGGACAAAAGCTGATCACACCGCTGACCGCGCGCCTGCAATATCCCGTGTGGGAAGAAGTGCTGGCGAGTTACGGCATCCCCGAAGCGGATCGCGCGCAGATCATCGAGCGCATGAAGCTGGCTTACATCCGTTGGGAAGAAAACAGCTTCCCCGGCATGTTGGGCAACGTGATCGCGGGTCGTGTGGCGAATCGCTTCGACTTGGGCGGCACCAACTGCGTCGTCGATGCGGCGTGCGCCAGCACGATGGCGGCGCTCAAGATGGCGCTCAGCGAGTTGACCGAGCGCCGCGCCGACATGATGCTGACGGGTGGCGTCGATACCGACAACTCGATCTTCATGTATATGTGCTTCAGCAAAACGCCCGCGTTTTCCAAAGGCACGAATCCGCGCCCGTTCGATGTGGACTCCGATGGCATGATGGTGGGCGAAGGCATCGGCATGATGGTGCTGAAGCGCCTTGAGGATGCCGAGCGCGATGGGGATCGCATCTACGCCGTGATCAAAGGCTTGGGTTCGTCGAGCGATGGACGCTTCAAGAGCATCTATGCGCCGCGCGGCGAAGGACAAGAAAAAGCCCTGCGCCGCGCTTACGAAGATGCGGGTTTTTCGCCCGCGACCATCGGCTTAGTGGAAGCGCACGGCACCGGAACGATTGCGGGCGACACCACCGAAGTGACCACCGTGATCCGCTATTTCAACCAGCACGACAGCGCAAAGCAGCATATCGCGCTCGGCAGTGTGAAATCGCAGATCGGGCATACGAAAGCATCAGCGGGCGCTGCGGGTTTAATCAAGACCGCCTTGGCGCTGCATCATAAAATTCTGCCGCCCACGCTCAATGTGACGACGCCCAATCCCAAGTTTGATATGGCGAACTCCGCCTTTTACATCAGCACGGAAACGCGCCCATGGCTGCGCCCCGGTGCCGACACACCGCGCCGCGCGGGTGTCAGCTCGTTCGGGTTCGGCGGCACGAATTTCCATGTGGTGATGGAAGAATACACGGGCGATCATCAAGCGGCGTATCGCTTGCATCGCACCGCGCAGACGATCATCCTCACGGGCGCGACGCCGACTGAACTCGCCGCGCGCGTGAATGATGCGATCAGCGGGATCGAAGCCAACCCGCGCGGGACGTTCCTCAACTTAGCGCGCGCGACGCGGACGAATACAATCGCCCCGCATGATGCGCGCGTCGGGTTCGTCGCCGCCGACGCTGACGAAGCGCTGGCGCTGC
>JBGSRB010000014.1:0-8603 GCA_041737735.1 Anaerolineae bacterium
ACAGCGCCAGCGCACCGCGCGCACCATTGCGCTGGTGGCGGCGATCGGCGCAGCGCTGATCTTCTTGGTCGGCGCGGTAGTCGTGATCGGCGTGGTGGTGTGGTACAACAACATCGCTGACCCGTGGCGCAACCAGATCGTGGCGCTCGCCAATTATCAGCCGCAGTTTCAAACGGCGCGGATTCTCGCCGCCGATGGCAGCCTGATCGCCGAATTGACCAGCCGTGAAGGGGGCGCGCGCACCAGCATAGCGCTGCGCGATGTGTCGCCTTATCTGGTTCATGCGATTGTATCGATTGAGAACGAACGCTATTTTGAAGACGCGGGTTTCGATCCGGTCGCGATTGGGCGCGCCTTCTTCCAAAATCTGGCGGCGGGTGAAATCGAAAGCGGCGCCAGCACGATCACGCAGCAGATCGCGCGCAACTTGGTGCTGCAAGATGGCAGCGTGACCCCCGAACGCAAAATCCAAGAGATCATCATCGCGGCGGAAATTGCCCGTCAGTATGATAAAGATTTCATCCTTGAGTTGTATCTCAACGAGATTTTCTTCGGCAATCAATCGTATGGTGTCGAAGCGGCGTCGGAATTTTACTTCGATATTTCCGCAGCCGACGTGAATATGCCCCAAGCCGCGCTGCTGGCGGGCTTGATCCAAGCGCCCGCGCAGTTCGACCCGGTGGTGAATCGCGATGCTGCGTTCGCGCGCATGGAGGCGGTGCTATCGCGCATGGCAGACGTGGGCTGCTTGCGCTTCTCGTTCGCGCCCTATGACACGACGCCGTTTTGCGTCACGCAGGCGGATGTAACGGGTTCGACGATTGCCGTGCCGAAAGCGCGCGTGGAAGCGGCGAATTATCTGCCGCGCGCCACCCGCTTTGACTATCCGCATTTCGTCAATTTTGTGCTGCAACAGGTCGAAGCCGCTTACGGCACCAGCGAAATTTATCGGCGCGGCTTCCAGATTCAAACGACACTGGTGCCACGCTTGCAGCAAGTGAGCGAGTCGGTGCTGGCGCAGCAGGTTCGTAATTTGGGCGCGAGTGGCATCAACACGGGCGCGGTGATGGTGGTTGACCCGCGCGACGGCGCGATCCGGGCGATGGTGGGCAGCGTCGATTTCTACAATGAAGAAATCGCGGGACAAGTTAACACCGTGTTCGCGTGGAACTCCCCCGGATCAGCGCTCAAGCCCGTGTTATACGCCGCTGCCTTTGAGGGTTTTGACACGGCAACCGGACGACAGTACCTCACGCCCGCATCGATCTTGTGGGATGTTCGCACCGACTTCGGCAATTATGTGCCAGTTAACTTCGACGGACAATATCGCGGACCCGTGTCCGTGCGCGCGGCGCTGGCGAACAGCTTAAATGTGCCAGCGGTCAGCGCGCTGAACTTCGTCGGTTTGAACGATTTCCGCACCGTGGCAGAACGCATGGGCATCAACTTTTTGCCTGAGGCGCAGTTGAACCTGACGACTGCCGTCGGCGGCACAGATGTGCGTCTGTTCGATATGGTCGAAGCTTATTCCACCATTGCCAACAACGGCTTGCGTGTGCCATTCTACAGCATCACATCGATCACGGATGTGAGCGGCAACGAGATCGCGCTGCCACAACGTGCCGAACCCGCGCAAGCGATCTCGGCAGGATCGGCGTTCCTGCTGCAAAACATCCTCACCGACAATGAAGCGCGCACGCCGCAGTTCGGCGCGAACTCGCCCTTGCAGGTCAGCGGATTCGCGGGCTTGGTGGGCGCGAAAACTGGCACGAGCGATGGTAACCGCGACCTGTGGACGATGGGTTTCAGCAGCAATTATGTGGTGGGCGTGTGGATCGGGCGGCACGACAACGCGCCGACCGTCAACGTGAGCAGCATGTCCGCCGCGCCGATCTGGAACGCGGTCATGAGTGAAGCGCTGCGCGGCACTAGCCCGAACCCGTTCATCGCGCCGCAGGGCGTGGGACAGCAACCGGTGTGCGCCGCCACTGGCACGATTGCCGATCCGGCGAATCAGCCGTTCAACTGCCCGGCGGTGCGAACCGAGTACTTCTTGCAAAGCGCGCCACCGCCGCAGCCGAACCAAGCCTTTTTGCAGACGATTGCCATCGACACATGGACGGGCTTACGCGCGAACGAGTTCTGCTCGAACGCGGTCGAAGCGCGCACCTTTATCACGCTGAACAATGCGGCGGCGGTCAACTGGCTGAACACGAATGCACAGGGTGCAGCCTATCTGCGCACGCTCGGCATCACGCCGCCCGTTGCCGCGCCACCGCAAGAGGCTTGCACCGCCAGCACTGAACGTCCGCAGGTCAGCATCAGCAACCCGTCGGCTGGCGCGCAGATCAGCGGTGAGGCGGTTCCGGTGAATGGCACGGCGCAGGGCCCGCAATTTGACGGGTATCAAGTCGAGCTGGCGCCACAAGGCACAACCAACTATGTTATCGTGATCCCGCGCAACAACAGTCAAATTGTCAGCGGACAGCTTGGCACATTCGACTCGCGCGGGGTGCAGAACGGCAACTATACGCTGCGGCTCTCGGCGTTCTCGACCAATGGCGGCGTGGTGCGTTCGACGATCGATATCGCGATCAACAATATTCAGCCGACCGCGACGCCGACCGAGTTCCCGACGCTGGCGATTCCAACGTTCCCCGTTAACGCAACACCGCTGCCGTTCGACACGCCGATCCCGTTTGGGGGGTTAGCGCCGCTGGATGGGCCCACGCCGACGATCACGTTTGATAATTAGGACGCTCCACTGAGGAGGGGCGCGCCCATGTGTGCGCCTCTCCAGAACCACCTCGCGCTTAAACTTTCCGTAACCAGAACAATCATTCACCCGTACACTGATTTGTGCTATGCTTAGCAGGCGGCAGTGTGATCCGCAAACAACGCAGCGCATTTCGATTGCAACGAAAGCGTCATTTACGCAATGGCAGAGTCAAAACATATCATCATCGTGGGCTGCGGCAGGTTAGGCGGCATGTTAGCCAACCGTCTGAGTCCACAAGGGCATCGCTTGGTGGTGATCGACCGACGCGAAGCCTCATTCGATAAACTCTCGGTTGAGTTCAGCGGATTCAAGATTGTGGGCGACGCCGCCGAGCGTCAAATTTTGGAGTCGGCGCACATCGAAGAAACCGATTATCTGTTTGCCACCACAACCGAGGACAACACGAATTTGATGGTGGCGCAAGTTGCTAAGCTAGTTTTCAATATCCCGAAAGTGGTGGCGCGGGTGTATGATCCCACACGCGAAGCGATTTATCGCGAATTCGGCATCGACACGATCAGCCCCACCAAGCTGACCGCCAACGCCTTTCTTGAGCTAGTCAAATAGGGTGTAATTCTCATGCGAGCCATACTCATTGGCGGCAGCAAAACCGTGTACTTTCTTGCGCGCCAGTTCATCGAACGTAAGTATCATGTCACCATCATCAACCGCGATCCCGTGCTGAGCCGTGAATTGGCGCAGCGCACCAAAGCGACTGTCGTGCTGGGTGAAGGCACCGACGTCAACCGTTTGGAAGAAGCGGGCGCGCGCATGGCGGATGTGCTGCTGGCGCTGACTTCACACGATCAGGATAACCTGATCGCCTGCCAGATCGCGCAGAAGCATTTCGGCGTGCCGCGCACGATTGCGCTGGTCAACGATCCGAATAACGAGGCGGTGTTTCAGGCATTGGGCGTGTCGGTGGCGTTTTCCGCGACGCGCATCATCGCTTCGATCATCGATCAAGAAACCGACTTTGAAGAAATCACTGAGCTGATGTCGCTGGCAAAGGGGCGCGTAAATGTCACCGATGTGCGCCTGCCACCGTCATCGCCCGCGATTGGCAAAACGCTGCTCGAACTCGACTTGAGCGAGCAATCCCTAGTGGGCTGCATCATTCGCAATGATGAGGTGATCGTGCCGCGCGGCTCGACGCGCTTGGAAGTCAACGATCATTTGCTGCTGATCAGCGATCCGGAACATCAAGTGCGCGACCTGCGCTTGCTGTGCGGCGCGGGTTAAGCACAGCAGATCATGCGCCAACGTTCGTATCTGCGCCAGCGTTATCGCGTCTTTTTTGGCTATGCGGGTGAGGTGATCGCCATCATCGGGGCGATCTACCTGATCCCGCTGCTGCTGCTGGTCATCTGGCCCGAAGAAGCGCCTTTATCAGGCGCGTTTTTATTGGTGGGCGCGCCGCTGCTGCTCGGCGGGATCGCGCTGCGCCTCCGCTGGGCGACCAAAGTCGATGTTGGCAGCCTCAGTGTGCAGGAGGGCTTCGTGATCATGGTGATCATCTGGGTGACCGCCATCGTCACGGGGATCGTGCCATACATGCTGGTCACGGGGTTGGATTTCTCGCAAGCGCTGTTTGAATCCACCAGCATGTGGACGACGACGGGCTTCAGTATCATCGATATAGAAGCCGCGCCGCGCTTGATCTTGTTTTATCGCAGTTTCGTGCAGTTTGCGGGCGGTGCGGGCTTCGCCATCATCGCCGTGATCGCGGTTTCGACCATATTCGGCACGGGTTTCAGCTATGCCGAAGGGCGCACCGATCAACTCGCCCCGCAGATTCGCCAATCAGCGACCATCGTGCTGCGTATTTATCTGGGCTATATGATCATCGGCATTGTGGCGCTGCGCGCCGCTGGCATGGGCTGGTTCGATGCCGTCAATCATGCGTTTACCGCGCTGGCGACCGGTGGATATTCCACGCGCGTTGAGTCGATTGGTTATTGGGACAGCGCCGCTATCGAAGCGGTGATCATCCTGATTATGCTGGTCGGGTCGATTAATTTCGGCACAGCGTACTTGATTCTACGCGGCAAAGTGCGTTTAGGCGTGAAAAATGGCGAACTGCGCTTTATGGCGGTGCAGCTTTTGATCACGATTCCGCTGTTGTATTTCATTGTAACCAGCGGCGTTTATGACTCGGCAGATCGCGCGCTGCGCGTGGCACTGTTTGAAATCGTTTCCGCCATGACCACCACGGGCTTGACCATCACTACCTATACGGATTGGGGCGGTTTCGGTTGGCTGTTGTTGATTATTCTGATGCTTATTGGCGGTGGAACGGGGTCAACAGCGGGGGCGATCAAACAATTTCGCATTTATATTCTGTATAAGTCGATCATCTGGGAAATTCGCCGCGCATTTATGCCGCCGCACATGGTCAACGAACCCGCTTATTGGCAGGGTGAAACGCGCAGTGTTTTAAGTGATCGCCAAGTGCGGCAGGTGGCGTTGTTCGTAGGTTTATACATGACTGCTTTTTTGATCGGCAGTGCGGTACTCACTGCTTACGGGTATCCGCTGCGTGAAAGTCTGTTTGAGTTCAGCAGCGCTCTAGGCGGCGTGGGTTTATCTAGCGGCATTATCCAAGCAGATATGCCCGACCCGCTGTTATGGCTGCTCTCTCTCGGAATGCTGCTCGGTCGGTTGGAATTTTTGACGGTGATCATCGGTATTTTGAAGGTGATCAGCGACACACGCATCATGCTGTCGCGCCCCGAAAGTCGGCGCTCGTGATCACAGCAGGGGCGGAGACTTAGCGCCGCCCCTGCTTGCTTACGCTATCAACTGCTACCCACCAATGATAATCGGCGCATCCTCGCTCACGGGTTCGCCCACGATAAACGTTACGCTGTCGCTGGCAAGCGTGCTGCCATCAATGGGCGATGTGGTTTGCGCCGTGATCAGCAGCGGCGTGCCGGGCGTTAAGCCGCGCAGCTCGATCACCAACTGCCATACGCCGATATTCGGATCATCCGTGTTCACTAGTGTGCGCGCCTCATTGACGAGCGCCGTTCCCGTTTCATTGAGAATCTGCACGCGCACCGTGTCGCCCGCGCGCCGATCCGCCGTTCCCGCGATCACGAGCGTCTCGCCAATGTTGACGAATCCACCCGGCAGCGGGTTGTTGATGTAGATGAAGTTGCGCGCCGTCGTCGGGTCGCTGAACGTCACCGGAAGGCTGGCGAACGTGACAATCGAACCATCGTCGGCGGACGTGGCAAACGCGATGATCGTGCCGCGCGCACCCGCTGGCGCGTTGATCTCGGCTTCGACTTCCCAATCGCCCTCGCCACCGACGCCCGCATCGGGCGCATTGATGATCGTCGGCGCTTCAAACAACACCGTGCCTTCATCGTCCAGCACGCGCACGACGACATTCCCCTCAAACAGACGCCCACCGCGTCCCGCGATGAAGAAAGGCGCGTCCGTATCAATGATCGCATACGGCAGCGGATCAACCAGCGTGATATACGGTCTGCCGTCATCCGCGCCGACCAGCACGCCGACCGCGTCAGCTAACACGCTGCGTGTTTCAAACGGAGATGGCACATAAGCGTAGATGGTCACACGTCCCGCTGGCACACCCTGTGCGAACGTCGTGCTAAAGATGCCGTCAACGTCGATCTCGGCGGTCTGCTGCGCCAGCACATCGCCGCGCACGCTCAACACACGCACGATCACGCTGTCGTCCTCATCGATGCCTTCGACTAAGCCACTGACGGTAAAGGCGCTGTCGGCGGGCAGGCGGTCATTATCGGTAGGCTGCTCGATCAGCAGCACTTCATCACCCGGCTCGACGATGATCACGCCGTCAAACGTCACATTGATCAGCGCATCCGCGATGATTGCGCCGCCCGTGTTTTGCGCGAACACGTAGATCGTGCCACTTTCCGTTGAAGGCGCGTTGATGGTCAAGTTGAGCGCCCACGTATTCGCGCCGGAAATCGTGGTTTGACCGAGCGACGCCCCGTTAGCATCCAGCGCGCGCGCGGTGATGCGGCTGCCGCTCAAGTTCGTGCCGATACCACTCACACGGATCGCGCTGTCAGCATCGATCTGCGCGTTTTGCAGCGGCTGATTAATGCGGATGGTCGCGGGCGCGGCTGTCGGTGTGATGGGCTGCTGCGGCACGCGCAGCGTTTGCCCGACGAAGATCACGTTGCCATCGGCAAGGCAATTGTTATACGCTAATTGCAGCGCGGTTGTGCCTGTGCGCGTGGCAATCCGGTTGAGCGTATCGGCGCGTTGCACGGTGTAGGCGAAACCGTCCGTGCGCGGCACGCACTGTCCGCCATAGGTTACATCGACGCGGAACGACGCCACAATGCGTCCGGTCGCGGGGTTGGTGGCGTAGGCGACGATGCCGCCGCGCGCGCCCGCCGGAAGGTTGACACTCAAGAAGGCTGACCATGCGCCGCTGCCATCGACCGTAGCGATCTGCTGCGCGACCACGCCGCCCAACGCATTGAGCGCACGCACAACGACGCTATTGCTCGGCACATTGGCGGCAAAGCCGTTGACCGAGATCAGCGCGCCACCGCCGCCGACAATCGCGTTGTTGGTCGGGTTATTGATGATCACCAGCGCGTCACCAGCTGAAATGCCGTAGACGACATTGATGCTCGCCTGCGCGACCACCGTGTTGCTGGCGTTGCGCGTGAACGCGAGGATTGTTCCGGCGGAATTAATGGTCACGCCGCTGATGGGCAGATCAACATGCCATTGTCCGTTGGCGCTGACCGTGGTCTGCCGTTCGACGATGGTCGAACCGTCAGCACTGCGCGCGCGCACGATCACCGTGCCGTTGGGCGCGTCAATTGCAATGCCGCTGACGCGAATCGGCGCGGCGATGTTCAGCACTGCGTTATTGACAGGCTGCAAAATAGTGACGGAGGGCGCTACCGCGCTGGTCAGCAGCACATTGATCGGCGCGGAAGTCGCCAGCGTGCTTTGATTGGCGGCGATGGCAAACGCGATCACCGAGCCGTTGGTGCTGCCTGCGCCCAACGTCTGCGCCTGCACAACCTGATTCAGTGGCACGACCGCGCTAAACGCGCCGTTTCCGCCCGTCGTCGTGGTCACTTCCGCCAGCGTATCAGTGACGGCGTTCCGCACGCGCACTAGAATCGTCGTGCCAGTGGCTAAACCGGTGGACGTTCCGGTGACGGTCAGCGGCGCGCCGATATTGACCGAAGCGCCCTGCGTCGGGCTGGTGATCGTCACTGAGGGCGTGACCGTCGTCTGCCACGTCACAGTAACGGGTGTGGCGGTGGCGATGGTCGCGCCGCCGTTGATCACGAAAGCATTGATTGTGCCGCCCGTAGTGTTGGGCGCGCCGAACGTGAACGAGATGTTGACCGCAAACGTGCCGTTGGCGTTCGGGACGACGCTTTGCTCGCCCAACGTTTGCCCGCTGGTGTTGAGAATTCGCACCAGCACGGTCGAGTTGGCGGGCAGATTGCTGGTCGTCCCGGTGACACTGACCGGTGCGGTAGCAATCGGCACGACGCTGTTCGGCGCGGGGCTGGTGATCTGGATCGACGCGGCGACGGCAGCGCCGAAGGTCACGTTAATCTGCCCCGACGCGATCACGGTTAAGTCGGATTGCTTCAACTGCACGGCGATGTTGCCGGGCGTTCCCGCGCCGACCGCACTGGAAAACGGCACATTGGCGCTCCAGCCGCCGCCCGCTTCAACCGCGACGGTCTGCTCACCGAAGATCGTGCCGGAAGCATTCCGCAGCAGCACGGTGACAAGCGCGCCGGCGGGCGCATTGGTCGATCCGCCTGCGACCGCAACAAAACCC
>JBGSRB010000030.1:0-2752 GCA_041737735.1 Anaerolineae bacterium
CCAGCGCCACGCCGATCTCGCCTAACTGCCGATGCAGATGCACGCGCAGCAACCGATCGGCGTCGGTGGGCGCCCGCAGCGCTTCCAGATCAGCTAGAGCGGTGCTTTCCTGTCCCGGCTCGCGCAGACGTAAGCGGGCGCGCAGGCGCAGCGCGTCGTCGTCGTGCAGATTGAGCAGATGGGCGTCGAGCAAATTTAACGCGGCGGGAAGATCGCCGTCGTCGATCAGGTCGTGAACATGGGCGATGTGGGTTACCAAAATGCACCCTCTCGAAATGTGTGCGGCTGAAAGATCATGCTTGCGTTGATCGTAACAGCTAAGCACCGCGCGCGCATGGTGCTGAACAGCACAAAAAAAGTCATAATTCTATCTTGCACGGGGCAAGCGCCTATGTTATGCTTTATGAAGTGGGGCGCGTAGCTCAACCGGTTAGAGCGCACGGTTCACATCCGTGAGGTTGGGGGTTCGAGTCCCTCCGCGCCCACTATAAAAACGGCGATCCAATTCAATTGGATCGCCGTTTTTTGTGATTATGCCCGCGCCAGTGCTTCGATGCGTGCGCGATACTCGTCCATGTCGATCACGGTGCGCGACAAACGCGACTCCTCCGCCGCGAACGCCAACAAATGACTTTCAAGCGACTCGCGCGCGGTGGTGATGCTGTCATCGGGCTGACCGTTGATCGCATTGATGAACGAACGCACGATCCCGAAGTCGCCGCCGCCGTGACCGCCGTCATTGCTCACCGGGATGGCGATGCGCTCGACTTCGCCCGTGTGATGATCATGGATTTCCATCGTTTCACCCGCGTAGGTGAAGGTGGCGTAGAGCGTGGCGCGCGTGCCATCCCAGCGCATCGTGCGGCACTCTTGGTCGCCTTGCCCCTGCATGATCAGCGTGACGGTCACACCATCGACCAGTTCCATATTCACGACTTGATGATCGACCACATCGTTATCGCACTGATACACACAGCGTCCATAGGGGCTATCGGTGGACAACGTGCGTAAGATCGCCGCATCGGAGGTATCGAGCGAAGCGGCGCGGCGGGCAAATTCGGCAGCAGGATTCAGATACAGGCGCGGCGCGTAATACTTGCAGGCATCGGCGGCGGGGCAGATGTTCCCGTCCACGTCGATGCAGCGCGGTGTCGCGCCAGCGGGCGCATTTTCCGGTCGAAAGTGCGTCAGCGATCCGAACGAGTGCAGATACTTCACGGGTTGGCGCAGAATCCAGTGCAGAATGTCGAAATCGTGGCAGCACTTGGCGAGAATCATCGGACCCGCTTCAGCTTCGCGCCGCCAGTTGCCGCGCACAAAGCTGTGCGCCATGTGCCAGAAGATCAGGTTTTCGCGGTGTTCCACGCTGATGATGCGCCCCAAGCGCCCACTTTGCACGATCTCGCGCAGGGTGCGCCAGAAATGCGAATAGCGCAGCACATGGCAGATTTGCAGCAACCGTCCGTGATCTTCCGCCGCTTGCACCAGGCGCATATTTTCGAGCAGCACGGGCGACATGGGCTTTTCGAGCAGCACATCATAGCCCGCCGCTAACGCCGCCAACGTCGAATCGTAATGCGTGCGATCCATCGTCGCGTTGATGACTACATCCGCCTGTTTGGGCGCGGCGAGCGCTTCTTCCCACGAGGCGAAGGCTTGATCGGGCGCGATGTCGTGCTGTCCGCTGAAGAAGGCGCGGCGATCCGCGCGCGGCTCCGCGACGGCGGTCACGTGCAGCTGCTGCGGATAGGTCAGCGCATAAGCGCCGTAGACGTTGCCGCGTCCGCCCGCTCCGAGAACGAGTGCATGGATAGGAGGCATGGAGGTAGGGTGTCCTTTCGTTATGTCGAGTAGAATACTCAGGATTAATTGAACTATCGTGCGTATAAAATAGTCTTACTCACACGTGGCGAAACATCCATATAAAGGTATAAACGTTCGTATGGGGCAACTGCTCGAACAACTCGGTGGGCTGATTCAATCGGTCATTCAAACCCTCGGCTATTCCGGTGTCGCGTTGGTGATGTTTGTCGAAACTGTGTTTCCGCCCATTCCATCCGAACTCGTTATGCCGTTCGCCGGATTTCTGGTTGGGCGCGGGGAGTATAACGCTTTCGGGATGTGGTTTGCAGGTACGTTGGGCGCGACACTGGGCGCGCTGATGCTGTATTATACGGGACGATGGGCGGGTAATCGGGTTATTCGCCAATTTTTGCAAGGACGCGGGCGCTGGTTGGGCTTTTCGGAAGCCGATTACGATCGATCGCTTGTCTGGTTTGGGCGCTATGGTGGCACAGCCGTGTTCATCGGGCGGCTGATCCCGACGATACGCAGCCTGATCTCGGTTCCGGCAGGCGCTCAAAAGATGCCCGTGCTTAAATTTATGCTGTATACCACGCTGGGGACAGGGCTGTGGACGGCTTTGCTGCTGTTTGCCGGGATGCTGTTGGGGGAAAACTGGCACGAGGCGATCGAATTTATGGAGCAGTATGGGCGCGTCGTCGTAATCATACTGGGAATACTGATCATCAGCGGCATAGGCTATCTAATTTATCGTCGGCAAAAAGCACGTAATCCTGAAGATAGACAACCCTAAATTCAGCATGTTGCGCAGGGGACGCGCTCTACCGCGCCCCCTGTGTCGTTCATGCCATGTGCGCCTGCAGCATTTTAGCGTTACTGGTACAGTGCCTCAGCCTTGAGCAAGCGCGCGAGACTATCGGCAAGTCCGCCGGGACGGTTGCGCGCCAGC
>JBGSRB010000043.1:0-1794 GCA_041737735.1 Anaerolineae bacterium
GAAACGGTCTCGATTTATTCTGACACTGACCTTGTATTGTTAGATTGGAAATGTCCTCATGGATCAACGTGAACAACTACGCACTTTCATTCAAACGCGCTTCGCCGTGACCGCCAACGGCGCGTCAACTGTCGGTTATGACGATGATCTGCTGCTCAGCGGTCTGCTCGACTCCATGGCGATCATCGCGCTGGTGGCGTTCATCAAAGACACGTTTGGCGTCGATGTGCCGCCCGAAGATGTCGTGATCGAGCATTTTGCCACCATCAACGCTATCGATCATTATCTCAGTTCACGCTGATATGCACGCCTATCCCTTAACGCAGGGGCAAGCGTTGTTGTGGTTGGGGCAAACGCTGCATCCCGCCACACCGCTGTATAACATGCCCTTCACCTTTGACCTGCGCGGCGCGCTCGATGCTGACGCCTTTGACGCGGCGTTCGCGGCGCTGATCGACGCGCACCCGATTTTGCGAACCGTGATCCGTGAGCGCGACGGCGCCGCCGAACAGGTGATCGTTGATCACACACTCGCACCGCTGGAACGGATCGATCTATCGGGCGCGGCACAGCCCCAGCAGGCGCTCGACGACTGGCTCGAACTGCGGCGCGCGCGTCCGTTTGATCTGACGGCGTGCCTGTACGACTCGGCGCTGATCAAGCTGAGCGATGCGCGTTGGGTGTGGTATTTCAGCCAGCATCACTTGATCATGGATGTGTGGTCGGCGCGCGTGCTGTACGAACACATGGCGGCACTTTACGCGCAGATCAGCGCGGGGCAAACGCCCGCTGTCCCCGAATATGCCCCGTTTGCCGATTACGTGGCGTTCGAGCGCGAACATAACACGAGTGCAGCGTTCGCCAACAGCGCCGCTTATTGGCAGCACAAGATCGATCACGCGCCCGAACCCGTGTCGTTATATGGCGGACGCGAAACCGGCAGCGACACCCACGCCGAACGCCGTCCGCTGAGTCTCGGTGCGGAACGCATGGATCGCTTGCGTGCGCTGGCGGAAAGCGCGCCTTTTCGCAGCTTCAGCCCCGATCTGACTTATTCCGCACTGTGGGCGACGCTGCTGCTGGCTTATCTGCATCGCGTCAGCGCGCAAGACACAGCGCCGGATGCGCCGCAGCCCACGATCCGCTTAGGGATGCCGTTCGCCAACCGCGCCGCCCGTCAATTTCGCGCCACGCCCGGCTTATTCATGGAAGTGCTGGCGCTCGATGTCACGTTCGCGCCGTCGGAACGTTTCGCCACGCTGCACAAGCAGGTCAACGGCGAGATCGTGCGTGCGCTTCAGCATTTTCAGGCGGGCGTGGGCAGCGCGGCGCTCAATCGCTCGTATAATGTGCTGCTCAATTACATCAACGTGACCTTTCCCGATTTTGCGGGCATCCCGACGATCACCACGTGGCTGCATGCCGGACATGGCGATGCCAACCACAGCTTGCGCTTGCAAGTGCTTGACCTGAACGACAGCGGCGCGTTCGATCTGTATTTCGATTTCAACACGCGCGCCTTCACTGAATCCGAGCGCGCTCACGCTGAGCGTCACTTTCTGGCGGTGGTTGATGCCTGCTTAGCTGATCCCGATCAGGTGATCGGCGCGATCCCGCTGCTGACGGACGCGGAAAGCGCCGCGCTGCTGCACGACTTCAACGCGACGGCTGTAGCTTATCCCGCTGAGCAGACCGTGATCGAGCTATTTGAGGCGCAAGCGGCACGCACGCCCGATCAACCCGCCGCCGTGCTGGATGATCGCGCGCTCAGCTATCGCCAACTCAATGCGCTGG
>JBGSRB010000080.1:0-10325 GCA_041737735.1 Anaerolineae bacterium
CCGAAGGTTATGAGGGCTGGGTGGCGGCGGCGTTCGTCGAGGCTTCGGTCGATATCAACAATATCCCCGTGATCAGCGATCCGCAGCCGGTGGAGTTTGTCGCGCTGCCGACGCCGGAAGGGGGACCGCAATCGGTGGTCAGCGCGGGCGGGGGCAGCGCGCGCAGCATCTTTTTGCAAGGGCAGGCGGCGGGCAATCGACGCGATGCGTTTACGACGGTGGGCGACAGCCTGACCGATAGTGAATACTTCTTGCGGGCGCTGGCGTCGAATTATAACCTGCGCGAGTATGGTTATTTGCTGCCAGCAGTGTCGTTCTTTTCAGGTAGCAACTCGTTCGCAGCGGGATCGCTGTCAGCGCGGGCGTCGTGGGGAACGGTCAGCGCGTTGGCGGTCGGAAGCGTGGGCGGATGCGAAGCGGGCGAAACCCCGGTCGCGTGTGAACTGCGCGTGCGGCGTCCGGCGGTGTCGCTGATCATGATCGGGACGAATGACGCGCCCGCCTATGATGGCGCGGCGTATGGCGAACGGCTGCGGCAGATCATCGAGATCACGATTGGGGCGAATGTGGTGCCGGTGTTAAGCACGCTGCCACCGCGCGCGCAACACAATGATCGGATTATCGAGTATAACGGCGTGATTCGCGGCATGGCGGCGCAATATGGCGTGCCGCTGTGGGATGTGTATGGCGCGCTGGTCAATCTGCCGGGGCAAGGGCTGCATCCTGATGGTGTGCATTTGTCAGTGCCGCCGGGTGGCGCGGGCGCGACGGTCGATTTCTCGCAGGCGAACTTGCAATATGGCACGACCATGAAGAACCTGACCGCGTTGCAAATTCTGGATACGGTGATGCGGCAGGTGTTGTATTGAGCGCATGAATCCATTGCGGAATGCCAGCGCATAGCGCCGTCTATTTCCCCGCGTTATAGTTGAGCGTATATCGTTTACATGGCTCAGATGAGTCAAAGGGGATAGCGTTCATGCTGGCATCAATTGATCGGGCGGCAGTGGAGAAGGCGCGCGCGCATGTGGCAGAGATCGGCTGGTTGCTGTTCGACCGTCACCTGACCGACGCGGCGGGCGGCAACATCAGCGTGCGGGTGGGCGATGTGGTGGTGATGTCGCCCAGTTATGCGGGCGCGCAGTATCACTGGCGTCTGAAGCCGGAAGATGTGCTGATCGTCGATCTCGAAGGCAATATCTTAGAAGGCGCGGGTAAACTTTCGCGCGAGGCGGGCGTGCATCTGGCGCTGCAAAACGAATTTTACGAATATGGCAACGCGGTGATCCACGCGCACGCGCGCAACATTCTGGTGTTCGCGGCGATGGCTCAATCAATGCCCCCCGTTTTAGAAGGCACGCAGAAATTCGGTGAGCTTCAGATTGCCCAGTATGCGCCTTCGCACACCGATGAGTTGGGCGTGTATATCGCTAACGCCATCCGCGGGCAGGAAGATCGCATCCGTAAGCAGGCGGCGGGCGTGATCGGCGCGTGGCATGGCTTGTTTGCCATGGGGCGTGATCTGGATACGACGTTCGACGCGGTCGAGCGCATGGAAGCGAACGCTTACTGCATCCTGATGGCGCAGGCGGCATTGGGCGGGCGTGACCTGCTGGCGGCGCAACGCGAACACTTCAATGCGGAATATCAGCCGTTTGCGGGGCGCAAATGATCCTCTCGGTGACGGCGAATACGTCGATGGATTATGTTTACATCATCCCGTTCTGGGAAACGGGTAAAACGATGCGTGCGCAGCGCGTCGTGATGAGTCTGGGGGGCAAGCCGACCGACGCTTCGTACATTTTGGGCGAGCTGGGCATTCCGAGTCATGCGATTGGCTTCGCGGCGGGGATCACGGGTGACTTGATCAAGCGCAAGATGGAGTCGAAAGGTGTGACGGTCGATTTTCTGCCTGTGAATGGCGAATCGCGGCGCAACCTGATCATCGCGCCGCAGGATGGCACGCCGCACACGGCGATCACGTCGGCGTCGCTGGAAGTGGGCGAAGAACACATCGCCGCGCTGCGTGAACAGTATGTGGCGCTGCTGGATGAATGCGATGTGGTGGTGTTGGGCGGCACACTGCCCACTGGCATGGCGCCATCGTTCTACACCGATTTCATTGCATTAGCGCGTGAGCGCGCTATTCCGGTGGTGTTCGATGCGAGCGAACCGAATTTAAGTGCGGGCTTGCAATCGCGCCCGACATTTTGTAAGCCGAACCGCGAAGAATTAAGCGCCTTTGCGAAGCGTGAGATCGTCACCGTGGAGCAAGCGTATGAGGTGGGGCAGTCGATTCTGGAACAATACGGCACACAGCCGATCATCTCGTTAGGTGAGGAAGGCGGGTTAGCCGTACTGGAAGATTCCGCCTATCGGATTCCGCCGTTGCGCGTGCCGGTGGTCAACGCGGCGGGCGCGGGCGATGCGATTCTGGCGGGCATCACGGCGGCGGTGTTCCGCAAGCTGCCAATTGAGCAGGGCTTGAAGCTCGGATTTGGGGCGGCGTCGGCGGTTGTGACGACGGAAGGCACAGCGGAATGCAGCTATGAGGATATTCACAAATACGCCGCGCAGATCGAATTGATCCCGTATCCAGCGGAGGGTTAATGATGTTTGAGTTTGCGACTGCTGGACGGATCATCTTTGGTGAGGGCAAGCGGCATGATCTGGCGGAGATCGCGCGCGCCTATGGATCATGCGCGCTGGTGGTCACGGTCAAAGGGACGGAGCGCATTAGCGATGTGTTGGACGCGCTGCGCGCGGCGGGCATCGCGTGCGCTGAGTTCGCGGTCGAAGGCGAACCGACGATCAGCATGATGCACGACGGACTCGCGGCGCTGCGCCAAGCCGACGCGCAGATGGTGATCAGCATCGGTGGGGGCAGCGTGATCGACGCGGGCAAGGCGATCAGCGCACTGGCGACCAATGACGGCGATCCGCTGGATTATCTCGAAGTGATCGGTAAGGGGCAGCCCTTGATCAACGCGCCGCTGCCCTTCATCGCGCTGCCGACGACGGCGGGAACAGGCGCCGAAGTGACGCGCAATGCGGTGTTGGCGTCACCGGAGCATCGCTTAAAGGTCAGTTTGCGTTCGCCGTTGATGCTGCCGCGTGTGGCGCTGATCGATCCCGAACTGACGTATTCCGTGCCACCGAATGTGACGGCGTATACAGGCATGGATGCGATCACGCAGGTGATCGAGCCGTTCGTGTCGAACGCGGCGAATCCCATGACGGACGCGATCTGCCGCGAAGCGATGGCTGGCGGGCGTTTTGATCTGCTGCGGGCGGCGGTCGAAACGAATGATCCAGCGGCGCGGCGCGAACTGGCGTTGATCAGTTTGTCGGGTGGGTTAGCACTGGCAAATGCGAAATTGGGCGCGGTGCATGGCTTCGCAGGCGTGATCGGCGGGATGTTCGACGCGCCGCACGGGGCGATCTGCGCGGCGCTGCTGCCGCACGTGATCGAGATGAATATGGCGGCGCTGAGTCAACGGGCTGAGGATATCGAAGCGATTAATCGATACAGCGAGATCGCGTATCACTTGACGGATGGTGACGATGATGATCCGGGCATGTTGATCGAGTGGGCGCTGGAGCTGGTCGAAATTCTGGAAATTCCGTCGTTGGGCGCCTATGGCATCACGGATGAGCATGTTTCGACGATTGTCGAAAAGAGTCGTAATGCCAGCAGCATGAAGGGGAACCCGATTGTGCTGACGGATGAAGAATTGGCGACGATTTTGGCGAACGCCTTGTAAGGGCGATGCACCAAGCAAACGCTAGGGTATGGTGTAATTTACCAGCGCGTTGAGAAAAGCGTGCGCTTGATCCTGCACGCGGCGGCGTTCGGCGTCGTCGAGATGGCGCAACCCCAATACGTTGTTGCCCATGCGCGGGTTGGCGCGCAGGGTGGTTTCGTGTTCGATCACGAAATTCCAATAGAGGAAGTTGAACGGGCAGGCGTCGTCTCCCGTGCGCGCTTTGTGGTTAAATTTGCAACCTTGACAGTAATCGCTCATTTTATTGATGTAATTGGCGCTGGCAATGTAAGGCTTGGTGGCGGTTTTCCCGTCGTCGGCGTTTAAGCCCATGCCGATCACGTTGGGCAGCACCACCCACTCGTAGGCGTCGGCATAAAAAGTGAGAAACCAGTAAGCGACGACGGCAGGATCGACGCCCGCCAGCAGGCAGAAGTTGCAGATGATCATCAGCCGCTCGATGTGATGCGTGTAGCCGGTGTCGATCAGGCGACTGACGGTGTGGTGGATGCAGTTCATGTCGGTTTGCGCGTCCCAAAACATTTGCGGCATGGGGCGGCGCGCGTTCCAGCCGTTGGCGTGGCGCAGATCGGGCATTAAGTGCCAATACTGCCAGTAAATATATTCGCGCCAGCCGAGAATTTGCCGGATGAAGCCTTCGACCGAATTGATCGGGGCTTCGTCGTTATGATAGGCGGATTCGGCACGCCGGATCATGGGCAGTGGTTCAAGCAAGCCGATGTTCATATAGGGCGAGAGCGCCGAATGATAAATGATGTGGTGCTGCGCGCTCATGGCGTCTTCATAGGCGCCGAAGTCGTGAAAACGGTGCTTAATGAAGTCGTCAAAGGCGGCTTGCGCCTGTTCGTGAGTGACGGCGAGCGCGAAATCATCCACACTGCCCACGCCGCGATTTTCCGCTGCGATCTCGTCCATGACCTGTCGTGTGATCGCGTCGGGCGGAAAGGTCAGCGGCGGTGGCGGTGCATTGTCTTGAGGTAGGGGCTGGCGATTGAGCTTGTCGAAATTCCATTCGCCGCCGAGCGGTTGATCGGTATCGTCGATCAGCACGCGGAAGTTGCGACGCATGGCGCGATAGAAATTTTCGAGAACATAACGCTTATTGGGGGCATACTGGGGATAGGGATCGTGCTGCGTCACCAGAAACATCGTGTTGGGCAGCACTTCAACTGGCATGCCCAACGCCGTGCCGAGATCGGCTTGCAGCGCGCGCCCGTGATGATGACTCGCCGCCATCGTGATCAGCCGATCGGCGGGGTGCTGCTGGAGATGATCGCGCAGACCAGTCATGAACGTGTCTGCCTTCGCATAGTCAACTACATAACCCTGATCGCGCAAGTGATCAGCATAATGGCGCATTGCGCTGATCAGCAGCACCAATTTTTGCTGGTGATAAGGCAACTTGGCGCGGCGGGCGGTGCTTTCGATCAGCAGCACGCGCATCTGATCGCGCGGGGCAAGTTCCTCGGCGCGGGCAAGCGCGGGATGATCGTGCAGCAGTTGATCGCCTAAAATCCAGACGCAGACTCTGGTCATGGGGGAACATCCTTCCAAAACGCCTAGTTTGAGTCAAACGCAGACGCATGAGCTAACGATGAGGCGCGCCTGAAACGAAAGGATCGAAACACGCGGCATGAACATCACGGATATAGTCGTTGTGGGTGTAGGCGGCGCGGTGGGATCGATGGTGCGCTATGTGTTATCGGTGCAGGTGACGGCGTGGTATCTACACGCGACAGGCTGGAGCGCGCCCGTTGGTACGCTGTTTGTCAATGTAACGGGATCGCTGCTGCTGGGCATGTTCATCGAATTGACGTTGGGACGGATCGCCCGCGGATCGCCCGTGTATCTGCTGATCGTGGTCGGCTTCTTCGGCGGATATACCACGTTTTCGACGTTCGCGGTCGAGTCGGGGGTGTATCTGCGGGCGGGCGAGTGGCTGCCTGCGATCCTCAACCTCGTGATCATGACGGTGACGGGCGTGCTGGCGGCGCTGATTGGGATGTGGCTGGCGCGGATGATCGCGTAAGTTCACAGATGGGTTTGCAGCAGTTCAAGCGTAGGCGCGGGTTCCGCGCCGCCATAGCCTAACGTGGATAAGCCGCCCGCGATGTTGCCCCACTTGAGACAATCGGCGAGATCAAGCCCGCGCCGCCAAGCCGCTAGAAAGCCCGCGTTGAAAACATCCCCGGCGCCCGTGGTGTCGATGGGTGAGACGCTGAGCGCGGGCGCATGGATGTACTCACCATCGCGCCAAGCGTGCGATCCGTTGGCGCCGTCTTTAATGATCAGCAGCGGCACGAACTGACGCAAAATTTCAGCGGCGGCGTGGATGTTGTCGGTCTCCGTGAGGCGCTGCGCTTCATCGGCGTTGGGCATGAAAATGTTCGCACCGCGCAGCACGTCGATCAGCAGCGGTGTGGCAAGCGTGAAGGGGCGATGCTGGCAGTCCATCGAAACCGGGATACCCGCGTCGCGGCAGACGTTCATGATGTCCACCACCAGCGGGTCAACCGACAAATTGGTGAAATGCAGGTGCTGGCAAGCGCGTGTTTGCACCAATGCCAGCGTGCGCGCCAGCAGATCAGGCGGCGCATCCATGTAAGTCACAAAGGCGCGATCCTGCGGATAGGACAGGGCGACGGTCACGCGCTGGATCGGTTGATCGATGTGTTCGATCCAGTCGGGGCGGATGTTCTCACGAGTGATCCACGTAGCAGCGAAGGCGCTGAACATATCCGAACCCAAGACCGTGACCCAACCGACATCTACGTTCAAGCGACGTAAAGCGGCGACGGTGTTCAGGCAGCCGCCGGGAACGATGTTCAAGCTGCCCGTGTATAACTCGTGACCGAGCGTCGGAAAGCCGGGGATTTCCGTGAAGATCAGGTCACAAAAATAGTAACCGGGGATGAGGATGTCGCAGTACGTCACGATTTGACCGATCTAGATGCTGTGAAGTTAAGCCCAATCCCCGACGAGATCGTGATGCGCGGCGAGAAAATCGTCCACGAGCGCGCGCGCGGTGGGGTATGAGCCGATCAGGGGATGCACGGCGAGCGCTTGATAGGCGAGAACGCGCGAGCGTTCGAGAATGGCGCGCGCGGCGAGGCGTTCGTACTGCTTGACATCGCGCATGAGCAAAAGCTGCGCTTCGGGAATTTCGCCCACAGGCAGCGGGGTGATGCCGCCCGCGTTCACTTTACAGGTGACTTCGACAATATCATCGTCGCGCATCCCCATGATCGCGCCGTTGTTTGGCACATTCAAGCCGGTGTAGCTGGTGGCGTCGTTGGCGATGGCTTCGACACAACCCAGCGCGACGGCGGCATAGCCTTCTTCATCGTCACCGATGGGCGCGAGTTTGGGGCGATCCTTGCCGGGGCGGGCGTGCGCCATGTAGGTTGAGGCGCGGCGACCCATGACTTCGTGATAAATAGGCAGCATCTCGGCGGGTGATGCGGCGGCGCGCAGGCGATCCATGAGTTCCGTGGTCAGGCGCAAAGTTTCCTCACCGCGCGTTTCGGTTTTCGCTAGCAGGGCGCGCGCCACTTCATCGCGGTGATAGAAATAGTGCAGATATTCGTTGAGAAACGCTTTCTGCCATGTGATGATGCCCGGATCGAACAGCGCGAGATGGGTTGACGCGATGAAATTTTCGTCCGTGAGCAGAGCGGGCAGCACTTCTTCGCCGCCTGAGCCATCGGGATCAGGATCGACGCGCACGCTTTGCGTCCATGACAGGTGATTCAACCCGTAAACGCGATGGCGCACACGCTTTAATGGCACGCTCAAGAAGCGGCTGACCGCGTGCTGCGCGCCGTTGGCGCTGTCGCAAATGCCGATCACGCGCTCGATGCCCGCATCGTGCAAGCCCTGAGCGACCAAGCCCGCCGGATTGGTGAAGTTGTAAATCCACGCCTTCGGCGCGCCCAGTTCAGACACTAAACGCGCGTATTCCAGAATCGCGGGCAGGCTGCGGATCGCCATCGCAAAACCGGCTGCACCTGTCGTTTCCTGCCCGATCACGCCATGCCGCATGGCGATGCGTTCGTCGGTGGCGCGTCCTTGTTCCTTGCCGGGGCGAATGCTGGTGATCACATGCTGCGCGCCGCGTATGGCTTCGCGGGCGTCGGTGGTGCGGGCAAGCGTGAAGGTCGCGCCCGCTTCGGCAAGCATGTGTTCGCACATGCCGCCGATAATGTTGAGCTTGTCGGCGTCGGTATCCATGAGCCAGAGTTCGGTCAAGCCGAGTCGTTCAGCGCGACGCACAAGCGAAGGAATCAGGCGCGGGGTGCGAACACTGCCGCCGCCGATAATGGTCATTTTCATGAGGATTTCACGCTGTCCAGTTGGTTGACAGTCTTGATAAACGGTGCTACATTCATTAACAGTCTACCCAGTGCGCGCGTAAAAGTAAAATGACCAGATCGACCCTGATCAACCTGTGTAAGATGTGTCACCATTACTGTATGGGGTAGTGACGATCTTCGTGTTGATCAACGGCGATTGTGTGCGTGACGACTACCCCGACTAAGTGCGGGGTTTTTTGATCTACGTGGGCGCTGCGGGGGAACGCTGCAATTTTTGCTTGAGCAGGAGGTTTTTGCATGAGAATGGTTCGCTTGTTGGTGGTTTTGGCACTGCTGACGCTGGTTTCGACGGTGTCGGCGCAAGATGGCGCGACGGTGACGACGGCGTTCAACGAGGCGCAGCCGAATACGCTTGACCCGCACGCTGCTGCGGTCACGGATGAATTTTTGGTGCTGCGGAATGTGTGCGAAAGCCTCGTCAATTATGACCCGGTGACACTCGAACCCGTTCCCGCGCTGGCGGAAAGCTGGTCGGTTTCCGAGGATGGCACGGTGTACACGTTCACGCTGCGCGAGGGTGTGACGTTCAGCGATGGCAGCGCGGTGGATGCTGAAGCTGTGAAATATTCGCTGGATCGTCTGGCGCGCCGTGAAACAGGTACGTCGTACACGGCGGGCTTGATCCTGAATACGGTGGTGGGTTGGTCGGACGTGCGCCCGCCCGCGCCGCCTGCTGTTGGCGAAGGCACGCCGACACCTCAACCTGTTGATGCTGCTGATAGCATCAGCGGTGTGGAAGTGATCGACGAGCGCACGGTGCAAATCACGCTGGTGCGTCCGTTGTCGGCGTTCCTGAATCGCTTGACGCTGCCGGGTGGCTCGATTATTCCGGTGGGTGCGGGTGAAGTCGAAGGCTTCGCGCAAGCCCCCATTTGCACGGGTCCGTATGTGGTGAGCGAGTTCACGCCGAATCAGCAAGTGGTGTTGACCGCGAATGAAAACTATTGGGGCGGCGCGCCGGATGTGCAGCGCGTGGTGATCCGTGTGATCCCTGAGCAGTCGGTGCAGGTGTTGGAGTATGAAGCGGGCGCATTGGATATTGTCGCCGTGCCGCCGAGCGATCTCGGTCGCTTGCGAGGTGATGGCACGTTCGGCGTGCAGTTGGTGGAAATTCCCACGTTGTCGCTGCTCAATCTGCGCGTGAACCTGCAAGATGAAGTGTTGGGCGATGTGCGTGTGCGCCGCGCGCTGGCGCTGGCGGTCGATCGGCAAACGATCATCGACACCGTGCTGCAAGGTCAAGGCGTGCCGGCTGACGGGTTATATCCGCCCGGCTTGACGGCATTCGATGATGCGTTTGATCCGTTCCCGTATGATCCGGAGGCGGCGCGCGCGCTGCTGGCGGAAGCGGGTTATCCCGATGGTGTGGAAATCACCCTGCGGACGGGGCAGATCGAAACTGAGCGCCGCGTGCTGACCGCGATTCAGCAGACCGCCGCACCTGCGGGCTTTGACATCATCGTGAGCGCGACCGAGCGCTCGGTCTATGATCAGGATCGCACCGCCTGCACGATGCAGGCAGGGACGGTCGGTTGGGGATTGGACTATCCCGATCCTGAGAATGTCGCGCAGATCGCGCTGGCAGGAACATCCGCGACGCGCATCAACTGCGGCTATGGTTTGTATGAAAATGTCGAGCGCGCGCAGGAACTGTTCGATCAGGCGGTGGCAACACCGCTGGGCGCTGAGCGTGATGCGCTGTGGCGTGAATTCGAGCAGTTGACGATTAGCGAGCAGGTGGTGGTTATCCCGATTTATCACGGATTAAGCACCTATCTCGTTAATCCGCGCTTGGATGGCATCCCGGTGGATAATCTGGGATCGCGCCGCTTCAATCTGATTGAATTGGGCGAGTAGATCACGTCTGTTTTTTCGCAGGGGCGACCCATCTGTCGCCCCTGTGATTGTCTACAAGCTGTGCCGCGCTATACTTCGTAAACTTGCGATCAACAGTCGATTGAGCAGCCCATGCTCCGCTACGTTATCCAACGGATATTACAACTTATCCCAACTATATTTGGGATATACACGTTTGTGTTCCTATTAATGCGCGTGCTGCCGGGTGATCCGGCGTTGTTTTTGGCAGGTTTTCGGGATGATGCGGAAACGCTATCGAATTTGCGCGTGCAACTGCGCCTCGATGAGCCGATTCTTGAGCAGTATGTCG
>JBGSRB010000085.1:0-8604 GCA_041737735.1 Anaerolineae bacterium
ACGCTTCTTGGGTGCAGACAATCAAAAATGCGTAAGACTCGCGGATGCCGCGTGCAATCGAGTCGCTCCAGCGTTCGCCTGCTTTTAAGGCTTCGGCATCGATCCAGCAGGCGTGTCCAGCAGCGTTGAGCGCTTGGATCAGGGTGTTGGCAAAATCAGCATCATCATGCGAGTAGCTGATAAAAACGGTGTCGCTGCGCTGGTTTTGCGGCGTATCGATGGTCTGGATCGGCGTGTCAGGCGGCGCGGGCGTGGGTTCGACTGAAGCGGCTGGTTTCAGGTCGAGACAGTCCTGATCGAGCAATGCGATCAGGGTATCGAATTCGGCATGATCCTGTTCACCGGCGTAGGCGCGCATGACCCTCAGCAGCCGCGCGAGTGCGTGCTGGCTTGGGCGCGGACTCAGGCAGCCGAAGAGGAGCAGCGTTTTGACGACCCGCGTGCTGCAAACGAAAGTTGTTCCCGTAAGGTCAAGCTGCGTTTGCAGGCGTGGCTCAATACCATAAAAGGCTTGATCGATCCAAGCTTCGCGTTCGTCTGGTCTGTTCCAGCGCGGCTCAAGCAGACGGGTGCAGCGTGGGAGTAAATCATCGAGAGGCATGGGCTTCACCGGTCACGGATTCAGTCGATTTGCGTGAGTATAACAACTTACTGAAGTCCGCCAAACAGCTTTTCACGGCTCATACCTGACGACAGCGCCGCTTAAAGTTTTAATACAACCTGACCTTCGTCCGCAGGCGAGCGCTACCGCTCGACTCGCGCCTACGACGCAGCAGGGGAAACCGTCCAGCATCCGCGGGATACAATCCCGATGGAAAGCGGGTGGTTCGGTAGTCCCGTTTTGCCAGCGTGCGCCGCAAAATGGGACTAGCCGCGTCAGCGGCGACCGTACCGCCCGCTGGTGCTGGACGGTGGGTTCCCTCGCGTCGTAAACTCCCCGCGGGGCGGTAGTGCGAGGGGGTATTTTTCACACAAGGCGGATCGCGTGGCGCAATGCTTGCAGCGTGCGGGACGTAGGCGCATCTTAATGACGGGGACGCTTATTCCACGCTATAATCGGCTGAACACATCCGCCATCGCTGTGATTCGAGTGCGCTCATGCCGAAGATTTTCATTTCGTATCGCCGCAAAAGTTGGGCATTCACTGATCGTCTGGTGGAAGTCCTTCAACAGCGATTGGAGGCGGATATTTTCATCGACCGCACCAACATTGATCAAGATGATTTTGAGCACTCGATTGTCAGGCATTTACGCACAAGTCAATTGGTGCTGTTGATTGTTTCCGATCTTACCTTTGCCGAACGTATCCATCGTGATGACGATTGGGTGCGCCGTGAAATTCGGGAAGCGCTCACACTTGGTATTCCGCTGGTAATGGTGCGCATCGATGGTTTGCTGCCACCGCTAGATTTGCCGGACGACATACGCGACGTAGCGCGTAAGCAGGGCATTCCTTTTTATGCCGAATATTTCCTGCCCGCCGTTGAGAAGCTGACCGACTTCATCGTACGCATGGGTATTGCCCAACACAAACAAATGGATACATCGCGCTTGGCTGTCAAGCAGCAAACAGCAAGTGACCCTAAACAAAAGGTGATTGATGGTAAGGTGACGCTAGATGAAGCAGTTGCCCTTTTGGAAAATGATAACTTTCATAAAGCGGCATTTCTGCTCGAATCACTGATCGCGTCAGGCTACACTTCACGCTATGTTGACTTGGAAGCGCTGCTGCACCACGCTCGTTATGAGGCAGAACAAGCCGATTTGTTGCAGCGCGCGCAAACGGATTATGCCGAGATTGCAGCATTAGCAGCAGAATATTTCACGGAAGATCAAGCACGCGCGGCGTTCGTCCATTGGTGTGAGGAGCATCCCACGTTAGTCGATGCCCTGGATAGCGCTAATTTGCGCGAACGTTTCGCCGCCAAGCCCATGGCGCGTAGAAAGTTATCACGCTTACGGATCAACGTAACACTGGTAATAGCAGGGTTAATAGCATCAGCTTTTGTTGCACAAACATATGTGCTCCAGCAAGTCGCGCTCGAAACTGCATTGGCTCAGCAAACAGCCGCTCCCTCCACCCAATCCGCGCTCGACCTAACGACAACCGCACAGATCGTTGCATTGGCAAGTACCACCGAAGCCGTGCTCGAAACTGCATTCGCTCCCTCTACCCAATCCGCGCTCGACCTGACCACAACCGCACAGATCGTTGCATTGGCAAGTGCCACCGAAGCCGCGCGCGTGTACTTTGCCACGGAGACCGCCGCCCAAGCAACGCTCAATCGGCTCTTGGCAACATCCACACCCTCACCTACGTCCACCCACACACCCACGCTGACGCCACTGCAAGCCGCGCTGGAACGCGCGCGCACGTCTGTGACCGCCAACGCCCGATGGACACCGTTTGCCCACGACTTTGGCGACGGCGTGAGCATGATGCTGGTGCCAGCGGGCTGTTTCATGATAGGCAGCAGTGATGGTCAAAGTAATGAACAGCCTGTGCACGAACAATGCTGGGACGAACCCTTCTGGATCGATCGCGACGAAGTGACCAACGCGCAGTATGAGCGCTTTATCGACGCGGGCGGCTACACCAACCGCGTCTACTGGACAGAAGCGGGTTGGTCAGCGCGCACATCAAATAACTGGACGCAGCCGCGTTATTGGACGGACAACCGTTACAACGGCGCGGATCAACCCGTTGTCGGTGTTTCCTGGTATGAAGCATTCGCTTATGCGAACTGGCACGCCGAACAAACGGGGTTGCCCGTGCGTCTGCCCACAGAAGCTGAGTGGGAATACGCCGCGCGCGGACCTAATGCGCTGATCTATCCGTGGGGGAATGACTTTGACGGCACACGCTTAAATTTTTGCGACGTGAATTGTTCCTTTGAATGGGCAGATCGTAGCGTCGATGACGGCTTTCAATACACTGCGCCTGTCGGCAGCTTTCCAAACGGCGCATCGTGGGTGGGCGCGTTCGACCTGAGCGGGAATGTGTGGGAATGGACAAGTTCGCTTTTGGACTCATATCCCTACCAAGCTGCTGACGGGCGGGAAGCCGAAAACAGTATAGGTGTTCGCGTGCTGCGCGGCGGTTCGTGGAGCGGCGATCAGTACATTACGCGCGCTGCCGTCCGCAACTGGAACGCCCCGTTCTTCAGGGACAACGATCTCGGTTTTCGGTTAGTGGTGGGTGTTGCCCCTATTTAAGCTCTTGCACTCTGAATCTCTGATCTTTGATCTCTGGTTCTTTGTCCTCTGATCTCCGCCGCAGGCGGAGTCAAAAATTTTGGTATACTGGTCTGTAGCGATCGGACACGGATCGTACAGGTCGCCCGGAAGACGTGCAGCACGTCCACGCGGGCTGCCCATCGGCAACCTGACCTCACAGTTCTGGTCGAACGTCTATATGCACGCGCTGGATCGCTTCGTGATCGATGATCTGCGTTGTTCCGCGTATCTGCGCTACGTCGATGATTTCGCCCTGTTCAGTCGCAGCAAACGCGAACTCTACGCTTGGAAGCGGGCGATCATCGACAAGCTGGCGGAACTGCGGCTCACCCTTCACCCGGAGTCGGCACAGGTGGCGCGCACGCAGCACGGTGTCCCGTGGTTGGGCTTTGTGATCTACCCGACACACCGCAAGCTCAAGCGCGCAACGCGATCAACTTCACGCGCCGCTTCGAACGCAATCTTGACCTGTATCAGGCGGGACAGATCAGCTTTGCCGAACTGGATGCCCCAGCGTGCAGGGCTGGATCAATCATGTGCGCTATGCGGATACGTGGGGCTTACGCGGTCACATTTTCAGCACCCACCCGATTCCGCCGCCCCAACCCTGATTCTTAAAAAATCGACTCCGCCGCAGGCGGAGATCAGAAAACAAAGATTCAGAGATCAAAGCTCAGAGCATCAGAGGGCAAGTGCTTAAATAGGGGCAGCCCCCACCACCAACCGAAACCCGACACTGTAGCTCCTGACGTTCGGGTCGTTCCTGCCGCGGGAGGCGGCACGCGTGCCCTGAGGAATATAGTTCCACGAACCGCCGCGCAGCACGCGACCATCTGTTCCATTTAAGTCGTCGGCGGCGGGATCAGCATAAGATTCGCGCCATTTCGTCACACACCATTCCGACACATTCCCGCTCATGTCCAGCACACTATAGGGACTTGCCCCATCGGGTAAGATACCCACTGCGCTCGTCATGCCGATACCGGACGCGCCGGTGTTGCCTTTCAAAGCATCGAAGGTATCGCCATATGGGTAAATGCGTCCATCCGTCCCGCGCGCAGCTTTTTCCCATTCCGCTTCGGTAGGCAAGCGCACATCCATGCCCAGTTGCACGCTCAACCAGCGGCAAAAGGCGACTGCTTCATACCAGCACACGTAAATACGCGGGTGATTAGGCAGTCGGAAATCAGGATGAACGTGCTCATCCGGCGCGGTGCGGTCGGACTTCCACTCCAGCCCCGCTGGTGTCCACCAATCCGGGTGGTTGTAGCCAGCGGGCGCGTTCACAAAAGCGGCGAACTGCGCGTTGGTCACTGGATACCTAGCAATCTTGTACGCGGGCAGCGCCACCTCGTGCTGTGGCAGTTCATTTTCGCGCGCTTGCGGGTCTTGGGCTGGGTCGCTGCCCATCAGGAATTTCCCCGCCGGAATTTCCACCCACTCAATGTCCGGCAATCCATCGGCGCGCACCCCCACGCCGGGACGGGGATCGCCGCGTTCGGCCAGCAGCCGTCCCCCCACTGACCGTACAATCGGGTCAATCCGCGCTCCGGTCGGTGGTTCATACAGGCGCTGCAGCACCGAATCGGCACAAGCTGCGCCGCTCTCGGTCGCGCAGCGATACGCCAGCGTCGGCTGCACAGGCGTTAACCACGCCACCACGGCGCTGCTGTCGCCCGTCATGCCCGCCAGCAGGATCGCCGTTTCTTCCCATCCGGTCGCCTCCCACCAGTGCTCGCCGGGGAAATACTTGGTGGCAGGCACACCGCGCTTGAGGTCTTCGCCCATTTCGAAGGCGGCGAAATACTCTTGCAGCAGTTGGTGCGTGAACTTGATTGTCGTGCTGCTCAGGTCGAGGATGCCCGCGCTCGCCAGCAGGTAGATCAGATGATCGGCGTCGTGTCCCGGCGCAGCGTCCGCGATCACTTCGCGCGCCCATGCCGTGTCAACCAGCGTCCCGTGACGCTCGTGCTGCATTTGGTAGGCGAGCTTCATCAGGGCGTGGCGCTGCACCGTCTCATCGATCCACGGCGGACGCTTGGCGGCGGCGGGCTTGCCGCGCTTGTCCCACATCTGACGCACGAAGCCATCGAATAACCCCGCCCGATTGGCTGGAACGACCTTTTCGCGCGCGAAGATGGCAATCGTCATGGTGAGTAGGAACGGATTGCGGACGAGTCCGAGCAACCCGGGATAGGTATCATGTTCACGAAGGGCGGCGCGCATGGCGTTGTACAACCGATCTAGCTCAGGGGTTGTGTTCCCGTAGGCTGGATGTTCCGACGTTAATTCCGCACCATGCCAGAAGTCGCGGAACGTGAGGTTCGCTTTTTGCCAGCAACCCCACAAATAAATCCACTTTTCGCCCGCCAAGCCCCAGAACAGCGTTTCGCGGGCGCTTTCACTCAGCGAATATGCCGCCATGAACGCCAGCATGCGCTCCATGTCGAGCGGCAGCACGTCCACGCGCTGAAGCGCCAGCTTGCGCTCCACATAATCGAGCTTGCGGCACGTCAGCATCACGCGAGCGCGCGGGTTGCGTTCCAGCCACGCCGCAACCTGCTGCACATTCTCGAACGCCGTCTCATTCAAGCCGTCGAGCAGCACGACGAGTCGATCCGGCAAATAGTCGCGTACGTGCAGCCCGCCGAACTGCGCCTCGATGTAGGTGTCGAGCGCGCCACCCTCAAAGCCGCCGAGCGGCACGAACACCGGCAGCGGCTGCGTCTCGTCGTGGGCGGCATCATCAGCCAGACGGTAAGCGAAGCGTTTAAGCGTGGTCGTCTTGCCGCCACCGGGATCACCAACGATGGCGACGCGCTCAAACTGCGCCAGCGCATCGCTCAACGCGCCAAACGTCTCGACAGTCGCCCGCGCGTCGTCGTCGCGGCTGTGTCCTTGATCCCCGTAGACTGCCGCCGCCATGTCGGTCAGGAAGGCGCCGATATCGAGGTCGCTCACGCTCGCTTCGTCCGGCTGCGGCGCGATGCGTGCTTCAGCGGGGGTATCCACGAACACCTTGCCCCAAAAGCTGTGCTGGCGCGCGACGTCACGCAGATATTCGAGTTCGCGTTCGCGGCGGGATCGCGCGGGCGGCGGCACCCCCTTGTCGATCTGCGCGACCAGCTTGGCGAAGGCAGCCTCGTAGATCGTCTCCGGGAAGAAGTCGGTATACGTATACCCCTGAATGATCAGGGGAAGCTGGCAGTTGTGCGCCCGCGCCGCGTAGACCGGTTTGTTCACGTCGGGATCGGTCGCATAGAGCAGTTCCTTCTGCACGAACGACGGCGTTTCGCGACGGTTCACGTCTGGCGATACGACCACCACCACTAGATCGGCGTCGTCGAGGCGCTTTTGCAGTTCGTGGGCGAACACCGTATCAGCGTGGAGGTTGGTGTCCATCCACGCTGACCAGCCCGGCGCAGCGTTAAAGCGCTCGAACAGCCAGCGGGCAACGGTTGCGCCGTCCCGCCAAGCGTAGGAGATGAAAACTTTGCGCGTGTCCGCCATGTGACCTTCCGTTTCCCAAAAATCGACTCCGCCTGCGGCGGAGATCAGAAACCAAAGACTCAGAGATCAAAGATCAGAGCATCAGAGTGCAAAAGCTTAAATAGGGGCAACACCCACCACCAACCGTAAACCGATATTGAAGTTCCTGAGGTCCGGGTAGTTCCTGAGGCGGAAGGCGGCACGCGCGTTCTGCGAATTACCGTCCCACGAACCGCCGCGCAGCACGCGAACATCTGTTCCCTCTGGTTCTATATTACCCGCATAATAATCGGTCAAACACCATTCCCACACATTGCCCGCCATGTCGGTCACGCCAAACGGACTGTCGCCTTTTCCAGCGTACTGCGTCACGGGCGTCGTTGTGCCAAGCTTGCTTTCAGATGTGTTGCAGCGCGCCGCGTCAAAGTCGTTGCCCCACGGGTAAGCCAGCCCTTGATCGCCCTGCGCTGCCCGCTGCCACTGCTGTTCGGTCGGCAGCAGGATTGGTGCGCCGCTCGCTTCACTCAACCACTGGCAGAATGCAACCGCTTCATACCACGACACGCCAACCACCGGATGCTCTGCCCCGTTCCACTTGGCATCCGTCCACAAGCGTGGCTGCGTCCAGACTTTACCGGTTTCCGCCCATTCTTTGCCATTCCAATCCATGCCCTTGGCTTTGGCATCCCAACCCGCGTCCGTCCACCAGCGCTTCTGGCTGTAGCCGCCCGCGTCGATAAATTTCGCGTACTGCGCGTTCGTGATCGGGTACTTGGCAATGGCGAAGGCGGGCACATCAAAGGTTTGCGATGCGTTGAGGTAGCCGCCTTCTTCTAGCGTGACCTTGCCCGCTGGAATGTCGATCCACGCGAACGGGGGCGGCAGCAGGTCAAGCACACGGTTGCGCGGCTTCGGTGGCGCTGGTGGCTGTGACGCTGGCACGGGCGAAGCCGTCGCTTGCGCGGCAGCGCGGTAGCGCATTTGCATGTCTTTCGGGTCAAAAACGCCGCTGATAAAGGCGACCGGGAAGCGTTGCACATAGGCGTTCCAGTGGGGTTGCGCTTTGTGGCGGGTACTCAGCCGCGCATCAAGGGCGATCACGGTCTGATAGTCACGCAGCAGCAACACCCACTGGTGAGCATCATCGCTGAAGATCGGATCGTTCAGGTTGATCAAGCGCGTGAACAAACGCTCGGCGGTTCCAAACTCCAAGCGCCACGCATAATCACACGCTTCGTCATACAGGGCGATCACGTTGTTGGTTTCGTCGCTCGTTTGGCGTGGATCACGCGGGTAGGATGCGGGTAGATCGCGCCAGCGCTGCGGCTCACGGGCAAACTGCTCAAGCGCCCGCTTTAACCGCTCGACGAACGACGCGCCTTCGTAAAAGAGAAACTGCGCCCGCAGATCATTGAGTTCTTCGGGTATGTCACTCCAGAAATCAATATCGTTTTTACCCGTTAGTGGGTTGTAAAAGTATTCGCCTTCCAGCACTAGCGGGATCACGGGGCGATTGCGCTTACGGGCGTAATTCAGTTCAGCGCGGCAGTTGGTGTTCTTGACCGACTCGCGCGAAATCATGAACAGCAGGACGTTGCAGGCGGTCAATGCTTGGACAATCGCTTCCCACCAATCCTGCCCGTCGGTAATCCCGTCTTTATCCTGCCACACGTGATAACGGGGCTTGCCGTCGGCTGCTTTCAAGGTGCGCAAGCGGGCGATGATCATGTCCACTTGCTTCGAATCGGTACTGCGGTAGCTCACAAAGAGGTTGCTGAACGGGTTGGTGGGCATGCGGTGTACTCATCAGGTGGACTCGTGTCTCATGCTTAAGTGTAACGTGTGCCGCCGAAGTTTTCTAATAAAGATGTGCGCTGG
>JBGSRB010000096.1:0-8440 GCA_041737735.1 Anaerolineae bacterium
GCAGCGCAACAGGTGCTGTTGCTGGCGGTGTCTTCGCCGGTTTCGGCGCGGCGGGTGGCGTCGGTGGGGGCGGCGGCGGCGTGATCATCGTGACCAGCAGCGTGGTAAGATCGGCGCTCAACCGCGCGCGATACGTTTTGCGCTGCTCGTCGGGGCGCTGACCATATAAGTTATAGGTGAAATTCTCGCTGACCGTGCCGCTCATCAGGTTGAGTTCCGCGTTCCACGTATCCAGCATGTGCCAGCCATTCGCGGTACATTCATACAACTCAAACATAATCCGCACATCGCCAAACGCGCCTTTCAAGCGCACATCGACCGCGACGGGCAGCGCCAGCGAACGCTTACCCACCTTCTTGATCAACTGATCGACCAGCACGCGCGCCGCTGGCTGAATCGTGCGCGCAGCGCGGCGGGCATCCCGCTGTGAATCAAAGCGCGCGCCCCGTTTGACCGCCTGCCGCATGGCACGATCCAGCCGCTTCACAGCGCTTTTCGGCGCAATCACCGTACTGTGATTAACGCGCCCGTACATGTCGTACAGCGTCGCGCGGATGCCCGCCACATGCCAATGCGCCAGCTTAACCCCCTGAGAGTCGATCAGCACCTTGCGCGCCGCATAACCCGCCCCCATACACGGCGGCAGCAGGTCACTTTGCGCGTGCTGCTGCCACAATTGGCGGCGACCGGGCATCGAATTGGGATCGATCATGTTGGAGTACAGGTAAGGCGGCTGCCATGCCGTAAACTTGGGCGGGCGCGTAAAGATCAGGCGGATGATCAGCACGAACACATACAGCAGCAGCAGCGCGATCACCAATGTCGCGCCCAGCAACACAAGTTGCAGCGGGCTGTTGAGGTCAAGCGTGACACCCACACGCGCCAGCGCCCCGCTAATGGTGCGGAACAGCGGGCGCAGCGCTTCGGGAATGTTCGTGTCGTCCAGTGGAGTCGGCGTCGTAGGTTCGGGTGTTCCCACCACAATCACATCGGGGATCAACACCGAGATGCGCGCGATGTCGGGGCGCTGCTGCTGACCCGTAGGCGGCAATGTTTCCAAGCCCACCGTGACGATCAAGCGTTCTTGTCCACCTGCGGGAAAGCGCGCTGTTGGCACTTCAAAGCGCACCGGGAAGCGTTCGTTTGCCGCCAGGGGCGGAAGCGAGCGCGTGGCGATCTCGACGCCGCTTTCATCGTACAAGCGCACGGTTTCGGGCAGCTCGGTTTCACGCCCTTCATTGACCACCACAAAATCGACCGTGATCAACGTGGCATTGGCGGATAAATTCGCGCGAATATCACGGATCACATACTCGCGCGTGATCTGCGCGTGCAAAACTCCTGCGCTCAACAGGCTGATGATGACCATCAGCCACCCACTGACACCGCTTAAACGCCTCATGATGCCGCCATTCCCCGCCTTGGATGCGCCCTACAAGTAGGCGCGTTCGTCGTCTACCACGACTATACGAGGGATGCGCGCGTTTTCCAAGTGGTAGGCGCGCCGCCTGTCCGCTGATTCCTGTCCGATTTGTGTCCGTTTGCCGTCCGAAAGTGGGCGCGGGCAGGGGATCGCTTTTGCGATGCTGAATTCATCGACCGTTCAGCAACGCAAGTAGGAGCGAACCTCATGATGCAACGTGGACCCGGTGGCGGCGGCGGCCCCATCATCCCGCCCGGCGCGCAAGCGTAGGCATTCAACGACGACAGGCGCGTCCACACAATTTGGGTGGGCGCGCGCCTGTTTCGTCGTCAACCAGCCCTTATTCCACCACTTTTAACCAGCGATACCCGTGCGTGGGCAGCGTCATAAACTCGCCCGCGTCGATCTCCGGCTGAAATAGATCAACCAGCTTGATCTTATCCCCATCGGGGATATGCACCCCCATCGGACACTGTGCCAGGTTATGCAGCGCCAGAAAACGCGATCCATCGTCACCGATGCGCCAGAAACACAACATCTCTTGCGGCGTCGATTCGATAAACTCGACGCGCCCCTGCGCCAGCATCGGCAGTTCGCGCCGCGCATGGATCATGCGGCGCACCGTGTGCAGCAATGAACGGTCGTCGTTCATCTGCGAGGTGACATTGACCGTTTGAAAGCCATAAATTGGGTCGCGCATGATCGGGGCATAGAGTTGATCGGGGCCGCCAGTGGAGAAACCCGCGTTGATCGTGTCTTCCCACTGCATCGGTGTACGCACGCCGTTGCGGTCGGGCAACGCCACGTTATCGCCCATGCCGATCTCGTCACCGTAATACAGCACGGGCGCGCCCGGCAGCGTGAACAGCAGCGAGTGCATGAGTTCGATCTTCTGGCGATCATTGTCCATCAGCGGCGCAAGTCGGCGGCGGATGCCCAAGTTCAGGCGACTGCGATAATCGGGCGCGTAGAAATTCCACATGAACTCGCGTTCTTCCGGCGTCACCATTTCCAGCGTTAGTTCGTCATGGTTGCGTAAGAAGGTCGCCCATTGGCAGTTGGCGGGAATTTCCGGCGTCATCGCCACCACATCCATCACGGCTTGGCGATTCTGCTGCGCCAACGCCATATACAAGCGCGGCATGATCGGGAAGTTGAAGCACATATGCAGCTCGTCGCCATCCCCGAAGTAGGGCATCAGGTCCTGGGGCCACTGATTCGCCTCTGCCAGCAGCACCCGTCCCGGATAATGCTCATCGACGTAGGCGCGCACCTCTTTGAGAAAGACATGCGTTTCGGGCAAATTCTCGCAGTTTGTGCCTTCGCGCTCAAACAGATACGGCACAGCGTCTAAGCGGAAACCATCCACCCCCAGATCGAGCCAAAACTTGACCGCATCCAGCATTTTCTGGCGCACAATCGGGTTGTCGAAGTTGAGATCGGGCTGCGTGCTGAAGAAGCGATGCCAGTAGTATTCGCCGCTGTAGCCGTCATACGACCAGTTCGAGCGCTCGGTATCGATGAAGATGATGCGCGCGTCGTTGTATTTATCCGGTTGCGGACTCCACACATAATAATCGCGCGTGGGCGAGTCGGTCGAACGGCGCGAGTCCATAAACCACGGATGCTGATCGCTGGTGTGGTTCATGACCAGATCGATGATCAACTTCATGCCGCGTCGGTGAATTTCTTCCAGCGTGAGGATGAAATCTTCCAGAACGCCGTAATTCGAGTGAATGCCGTAGTAACTCGATACGTCGTAGCCGTCGTCTTTCAGTGGTGATGGGAAGATCGGCAGCATCCAGATGCAATCGACGCCCAACCATTGCAGATAATCGAGCCGCTGACGCAAGCCCGCGAAATCGCCATGACCGTCGCCGTTGCCGTCGTTGAATGCCCGCACATACAGTTCGTAAAAAATTGCGTTGGTATGCCATTCCATAGCTGCGCGTGACCTTAACTGAGAAAAGTATTGCGCTAACGTTATACAAGGCGCGTTCGAAAATCAAGCGCGCAAATCACAACCGTGCGTGCAGATCGATCACGCCGTCCATATTGATGCCGCGCACGATCTCGACGTTGGGCGCGCCCACATCCTGAAAGGTGTAATTGACCACGCTTTGCCCGCGCGCGTGCGTGCCGCCTACTTCAACCGTAACATAGCGCGTTTCCGCCGTGGTGATCAACGTGGGTTCGAGCGCGACCGCCATCGCCAGCGGATCAGGAATGAGCAAGCCCGTAAACCCGCGCCCGCGCAGCATTTTCACTGTGTTGGTGGTGATGCCCTTGAAGAAGGTTGCGCCCGCCGTGCGTTTGCTGGTGATACGCTCGTAATCCGCCCACAGCAGCGGATAATCGAGCGTGGCTTCCCAGCCGACCAGTGTGCAATGGGGAAAGCTGCCTAACACGATCTGCGCCGCTTCGGGATCAGCCGCGAAATTGTATTCGGCGGCAAGCCGCGAACTGTTGCCCATGCCATTGACCGCGCCGCCCATGATCACCAGATGGCTGATGTTCTGCGCGAACGACGGATCGCGGCGCACCGCCAGCGCGAGATTAGTCAGCGGGGCGAGCGCGACCAGCGTCAGATCGCCCGCGTGTTCGCGCGCCAAACGGATTAGCGCGCTGACAGCATGTTCGCTCTCAAGCTGCGGCTCCACTTGAGGACGGCGCGCCCAATCACCCAAACCATCCTGACCGTGGAAGAATTTCGCATCTTCCCACACTTCAAGCAGGGGTTGAGCCGCGCCAGCATAAATTGGCACTTGCTGATCGACCGCCGCCAACACCGACGCCACGTTAAGATTGACTTGATCAATCTGCACGTTGCCCGTCACCGTCGTGATGGCGATCACGTCGCAATTAGGATGCGTGAGCGCTAAAAGCAGCGCGTGGGCGTCGTCTACGCCGGCGTCGGTGTCAATGATCATTTTCATGGAGTGGCATCCTTTGTGATGTGGGCAGACAGACGGCGTGCGGTCAGCGCGTACAAGAGCGCCGCCTCAACCAAACTATCCGCTTCGACATATTCGTCTGTGCTGTGGAAATTATCCCCGATGGGACCAAAACCACACACAGTCGGTATACCGAATTGGATCAGCAGATAACCTTCATTGGCAGGACCTGCCACTGCCAGCGGCGGCGTATGTCCGGTGACCGCTTGCGTGACTTCGCACAAGGCTTTAAAGATCGCCGCGTCAGGATCGGACACTGCCGCCGCGATATGATTGACCAGCTTCAGGGTGAAGGAAATGCCCTGCCGTTCCGCCGCGACCGCCGCGCACGCCGCTTCGATCAGCGGTTCGACCTGCGCGCGATCATATTCGGGCGTGGTGCGAATGTCGATCCACGCTTCGGCGGCATCAGGAACGATGTTCACGCTCACGCCGCCACTGATCAGCGTGCCGGGCGTGATGATGGTGCGGAATTGATCGAAGTAAGGCAAGCTTGACGCTGGAAATTCCAGCGCTTCTAAACGCAGCAGCAGCGCCGCCAGTGCCGTGACCGCATTCGCGCCGCGTTCACCGTCGCCCCATTCCGTGCCGCCCGTGTGCGTCGCTTCACCATGACACAGCACGCGATAGCGCAGCAAACCACGATGCCCGATATAAATGGTGCGGGCAGAATAGGTGTAGATCGCGCCCAAGCCGCTGAGCAAGCCGTGCGCGTGCAGATGCTTGATGCCGAGTGTGCCAGTTGCGCCCGTTTCTTCATCTGGCACGGCGATGAACTGCGCGCGCCCGCCGTGCAGCGCATCAGGGATCGCTTGCAACGCCGCCAGCGCGAACAATGCCGCCGCCATGCCGCCCTTGGTATCGACCGCGCCGCGCCCGTAGATGCGTCCGTTGACGAGCGCGCCGCTGAACGGCGGGTGACTCCACGCGGATTCATCGCCCGCTGGCACGGTGTCACTGTGACCGATCAGCAGCAGCCCCGTGTCACCGGTCGGCGCGGTGCTGGCGATCACGTTCGGGCGCTGCGGATCGACGGCGCTGATCTGCGTGTGCAAGCCGAGATCACGCGCGGCGGATGCTAATACGGCGGCGATCTCCGCTTCGGGATGCACACCATTGACCGATGGCGTTTGCAATAAACGCTGACATAAGGCTGTGAGGTCAGCGGCGCGTTCATGCAGATACGCCGCGATCTGATCCGTTGGATCGTGTACGGGCAAGTGTTTACTTCCTCAAGTCGAGTCAATACGGGGGACGATCTGGCTAGATCATCCCTCACAACACATAAGAAATGTTTCAGCAGTGGTGACAATGCGAAGATTATAACCAGAAAGTCGCAGGCGGCAATAAGATGTCACTCAGTGGATAATATCCACGCCGCGTTAGTCGTCCGCATTAACCGCGAACGTGTGCCGCCGAATGAACGTTTGATCGCGCGTGATCATGACCACGCTGAAGCCCGGCGGCGCACCGCGATCCGCGCGGATGTCGCTCTGGCGTGGGTGAGCGAGCAATTGATACCAACTGCTCAGCGCGCTGGCGTACAAAATACCATCGCGCACGGTAGCCGTTGCTTGATGCACATGCCCGAAGAACACGCCGCGCACGCGCTCACGGTAGGGAACCAGCGCCGCGTGCAGGTCTAAGCCGTTCTCCATGCTCATGTAATCATCCCAGAAGCCGCCGCCGATGGGCAGCACGTTGTGATGCACGCCGATCACCAGCGGCAGATCGTCCGCCGCACACTGATCATGCAGCCAGTTGAGCTGTTCAGCGCTGACACGACCGCGCACGCGATCCCCGGTGCTGGTGGGGCGCAGGCTGTCGAGCAGGATCACGCGGACGCCGTTATGCGTGAAGGTCTGATCAAACGGCGTGATCGGCGCGCGTTCGAGCAAAACGCTTTGCAGCGCGGCGGGATCGTCGTGGTTGCCGGACAGGTAATAAATGGGCGCGGACAGATCAGCGAAGATGGCACGCGCGGCGTGATAGGCTCCATCAATGGGGTCATAAGTCACATCGCCCGTGTGCAGCACAAAATCAGGCGTGAACGGCAGCGCGTTAACTGCCGACACTAATGCGCGCGCGCCTGCCTGTGTGCCGTGTGGCGCATGTTCCTGTGTGAAGTTTGGATCAGGATGAATGTGCGTGTCGGTCAGATGAACGAACGTCAGCAAAATGTCGATCATGAATGATCCTCATGTAGGCGTGTGGACGCCGTGAATTGTAGCGCGCCGATCAACGGGTGACATGCTCATACACCGTGATTTCCGCCGCTTGAAACGCGGGACGATAATAATCGTTGATCGCGCGCAGCATGGCTTCAGTCCAGCGCTCGAAACGCAGCTCAGGGTTGAGCGCGGGCTGATACATCAGCACCAGCGGATAATCGCCGCGTTCTAACGCTTCGATGAACGGCGCTTCATTCCACACGCCCGCGCGCGCCAACTCGCTGAACTCGAACGGCTGAAACAGCAGCGGCTTACCATTTAACGCCAACAGCGCCATCGCTTCATCGGCGAGGATAGGCGCATCGTTCGCGCGGATCGTCTCGATCAGGCGATCCATGCGTTCGGGGTCGCGCACGCGCGCCTCCATGATCGGCTGATATTTGCTCGCGCTGAAATCCGCCGCCATGACGATGCCCGCCGCCAGCGCGATCAGCAACAGCGCACGCGCGATGAACCCCCACTGCCAGCGTGCGAACATGCCGATCAGCGCGCCGAACGCCAAGCATAATGCCGCGCACAATTCCCACAGATAATTTACATCCGAGCCGATCTTGCTGATTGTCAGTGCCGCGCCCGTCGATCCCGCGAGATACGCTGCCACCAGCCACCACGCCGGACGCCCACCCGCCGCCCCGATCAGCAGATACGCGCCCGCGCCGATCAGGAAGATCGGCAAGGCTTGCGTCATTTCCAGCGCGTAGAACTCGACCAGCGCGAAATCGAGCCGATTCACGTTCGCGGTCACGATGTGGAAAAAGATGCCACCCTGCGTAGCGACCACCAGCAGCACGAACACGCCGATCACCAGACAGCCGACCAGCACCGCGAACCCGACCGCGCGCTGGAAACTTATTTGCGTCCACAACCACACGAACGCCGCTAAAGGCGCTGCCAGCAGATAGCTTTGGCGCGTATATGCCGCCAGCGTGAGCAGCAGCGCCGCGCCGATCAGCGCCCACATTTTACGCGGTTGCTGCGCGATCAGCAGCAGACCCAACAGGCTGAACGCCAGCGCCAGCGCATCAATGCGCGCCAGAATTGACCAGTGGAACACATACGGGATCGCCGGAAATGCCAATCCTGCCGCCAATCCCGCCACGTTATCCCGCGTGATCGCGCGCGCGATCAGCCCGATACACAGCGCCGCGATCAACGTGGACAGCAGCGTGATCAGCCGCCCATACCACAGCGCCGCGCCAAACGCACCGATGAACGGCGTTTGCGCCAGCACATAGATCGGCGGGTAGTTGGTGATCGTGTAGGGCGGCAGCTCCAGATCGGCGCGGTAGATGTTTTCGCCGCGCGCCAACCGGATCGCCTGATCGAGCAGGGGACCTTCCCCATAATTAAGCGTATACGGGTAATTTAGTCCGGTTGCGGCGTGACGCGCGAACGGTATCAGCGCGTAGACCGCCGCAGCGATCAGCGCGATCAAGCCCGCGCCGACGAAAATCCGTGCCAATACGCGCCGCAGCGTGAGTCGATTCATAGCGATGATCCCTCGCGTTAGCAGCGGCGCAGGCGCTTCCACCAGCCCGCCGCATGATAAATGTCGAAATTGCGCCCGTTGATCGCTTCCGTCGTCCAGATTTCGCCCATGCCGACAGTGCTGGTCGCCATCCAGAAGGCGCGTGGATCGGTCGGGCAACTCATACTGGTGATCACCTGCACACCGAGCGCGTCATATTCCGCAATTTGAAAGGCGCTAGAGCGCGTCATCGGGCGCACGAGCAGCGCATCATCCGGCTGATCGAAACTCAGCCAGAAATCACCCAAACGGATGTGCGTCAGCACGCGCATCTGCCGCGCGACGCCGCCATCCACCCGCAGGA
>JBGSRB010000118.1:0-1506 GCA_041737735.1 Anaerolineae bacterium
CTGAATGATCTGGTGGCGGTGGGCGGCACGCAGTTGGACGCGATGACGCCGCTGATCAACGCGCTGTCGGAACTGCCGCGCCGCGATGTCCGCACGCTCAGTCAGGCTTACGCCAACGCCGACACGTTGAGCGCGGATCAGCGGGCGCAGCTTGATGATCGGCTGCCGATCTACGCTGAATATGCTGAGGCGGATTTTCTGGCGTATATGCAGATCGTCAATACGATCGGCATCGTCGGCTTGGAAAGTCTGCTGGCGGCGCAGGACGCGCTGATCGATCTGGGCATTGATCCGTTCACCGAAGACGGCGCGCTGACGCCGGAAGCCGAAGGCTTGACCCAACTGGCAACGCTGACGGGCGGCATCGACGCGGCGCGACGGATCGCGGATGCGTATACGCTGATGCAAGCGGCGGACGTGACCGAACCGGCGGCGCTGGCGACGCAGATCGATATTGTGCGCCAGTTTTACGCCAACAACCTGCTGACGAATCCCGATGTTTCCGCCGCGTTGACGGGCGCTGAACTCGATCAGGCGTTCGCCAACAACCTGATCGTGCTGCGCGCGGGCAACCGCCTGCTGATCGACACGCAGACGCGCGCGGCGGGCGAAATTTTCGACAACAACGGCAACACGCAAGCGGCTTATGCCCGTGTGGGCGGTTCGGCGCTGCTGTTCTTCCCATCCAACTTGGAGTCGATGCTGGTGCGGGCGATCCCGTTTATTATCGCGGGGTTGGCGGTGGCGTTGGGCTTCAAGGCGGGCTTGTTCAACATTGGCGCGGAAGGTCAACTGTACGCGGGCGGCATTCTCGCCGTGTGGATCGGGTTTAGTCCGTTGTTCGACGCGCTGCCGATCTTCCTGCGGCTGCCGCTGGTGATCATCGGCGGGATCATCGGCGGATCGTTATGGGGCGCGCTGCCGGGCGCGCTCAAAGCCTACACGGGCGCGCATGAGGTGATCACGACGATCATGCTTAATTATGTGGCGATCCGCGCGGTGGACTGGATCATCAAGACGACTGATCCGCTGCTGCTGCGCGACATCACCGCCAGCACGCCGCGCACGCCGTTCATCGATGAGGCGTCGCGCTTGCCCACGTTCGCGTCGATCAGCCCGTGGTTGTTCCTTGTGGCGGGCGTGCTGGTGGGCGCGTATCTGCTCTATCAGCGGCGCGACGCGCTGCGTGAGACCCTGCGCGCGGCGATCACGCCGGTGATCTGGGCTGTGCTGGTGGCTGTGGGTGGGTTATTCCTCGCGTGGGTGGGACAACGCGGCGCGCTGCATGTCGGCTTGCTGTTGATGATCGCGGCGGTCTGGTTCACGGATTGGTTTCTCAACCGCACGACGCTCGGCTTTGAACTGCGTACGGTCGGCACGAATCCCGATGCGGCGAAATATGCCGGCATGAGTGTGCGCCGGAATATCGTGCTGGCGATGGCACTCAGCGGCGCGCTGGCGGGCTTGGCAGGCACGATTGAGGTCAGCGGTGTGCAGTTCAACATG
>JBGSRB010000166.1:0-14630 GCA_041737735.1 Anaerolineae bacterium
GGCGTATCCAGAACGCTTTCGCAGCGGGTCACCGTCTGCGCAAGGCGCACCGGCGGCCGTGTGGATTAATCCGCCCAAGGCGCAGCAGCATCTTGCTTAATCTTTTTCACGAAGTTGTTTCACTGCCCTTGACACATACCGATCTTGCCACGAATTTCCTTCGATGGGATTGGAATTGAAATGTTTTTAAAGTAATCCCAAATGAGCTGATAACCATTCTGAATTGGAGTGCAATTGCGAGAGATTTCGTACCAACCTAATCGAGAATTAAGCACACCTAGTAGAAAGTAATCTTGCACACCCAAAATCCAAATCGCATCGTTGGTTAGGTAGTTGTCTATGTCAAGCGTAAAAACAGGTGAAACTTGAAATCGCTGATACAGTATTTTCGGCTGTTTAAACACATCACAGTAAGCACATGGTCTCAATTCCCACCAGTAACGTCCTTGATCCTGTCGTTTACGTAGTGCCGCTTCAAATTTAGTGAGATGAGCGTGAATTGCGGGATACGTTGCTTTGAACAAAGCTCTAGCATCGGTTTCAGATTCAGACAAGCTCCAAGGATGATTGACCCCTACGTCTCCACTATTCCTAATATAAATTACAAAGCGGTTGTCATTTTCTGCCCGCCACTTTTTTACGTCGCGTCCACGTATCCACGGTTCGATCAACTCACTACTTCTTTGATCTTCTAAAATCAGTCTGTCACGAGTTGCAGCGTCAATCTCGAATGCTTCAGTAAAACCCGTTTTTATTCCATAGAAAAACTTACCGTCCACATATTCGCCCAGTGCGATGCCAGCCTCACGCAGTTTGTCCGCCAATGCGCGGCGTTCCGGCGTTTCCAACTGCCAGCCTTCCGACCGTAGCTTCGATTGTGGCATCGTGCCGGCTTCAGACGCCAACGCCGCTACGCGGGCGATATCCGCTTCATCGGTCACGGTCAGAATACGAACATCATGATCGGGCGGTGGGGCGGCTTTGCGTGCCGCAACGATGATCGGGTAGGCAGTTGCGTCGAATACAGGCAGATCGCCAAAGTCGATCATCAATTCGAGCGTGGTTTGGTCGCGCAGCAGCTTGCGTAAGCCGTCGCCGTAGCCCGCGCGCAAAAACTTGTTGGACGAGATGAATGTCAGTACGCCATTGGGGCGCAGCAGCGCTAATGCCTGCGCGTAGAAATACACATATAAGTCGGCTGTCCCACGATACACACCGTCTATCCCGTCGAAACGCGCCTTGAGATCGGGTTTGACCGCTCGCAGTCGCTCCTGCCGCACATAAGGTGGATTAGCAATGGCAATATCGAAACCGCCGGGTGTGCCGTCGTGCCGTGTGGCGAACACTTCGCCAAAATCGACCCGCCACAAGAAACTACCTAATTCATCACGAAGTTGGCGAATGCGCTCCTGCGAGGGCTGTAAAGTCGTTTCAGCGGTGCGACGAATAGCGTCAGTCTGTTCAACCAATGTGTTAATATGGTCAAGCCGTGCTTGCAGCGCCGCTTTCTCAGTTTGCTGTTTCTTTGTGAGCGATTTTTCCATGCCCGGCAGTGCAAGGGGATACTGCTTTTCGAGAAGGCGAGTCGCTTCATTAGCCTGCACGCGCAGCAGTTGTCCTGTGAGCGCGGCTTGTTGTACGAGGATTTGACGGTCTAAACGCGCCTTTTCGCCCGTGTCGGTCGCACGGTAGTACAACGCCTTAAGGTCCTGCACCTGCGTAATCGCAGGCAGCGTGAGGTCGATAGCACGAGCAAGCCGCGGCGCATTGAACTGAAAAGTTTCGCCCAAGACCTGCTCGATGAGGCTGTTGCCTTCCCGGACGAGATAGGAAAGGTTGGGAAGCGGCGCGATCTCGTTGATCCACACACTGATCGGCTGATTGGGACGCTGTGGTTCAAAGTCCACGACCAGTGACAGCCATAGACGGAGTTCACAGATTTGGACGGCTTCCGCCTGCAAGTCCACGCCATAAAGCGAACGTCCAATGATGTTGCGCTTGAGGTCGTAAGTATAATTTACCCCACTGACAGCATGATCGCCGGTGTGCGTGTCAAGCACAGAGACAAGGCGAATAATTTCCTGTAACATACCAACCAGGAATGCTCCTGAGCCTACAGCTGGATCAATGACACGAACTTTGAGCAGTAATTCGCGCGCGCGACGGGCTTCCGACTCTCCGAGAGCAGTGGCGTCGCTCAACGTGATGAATCGGGTGATCTTCTCGGCATAACGTCGCTCGTCATCTTCGATTTCGAGCGTTCGCATTTCGTGTTGACCACCGCGTCCTTCCAGCTTGAATGGCAGCTCACCATCCGGAGAAGTGGGTTTGTAAGTATCCCTCCATGCACCGATCAGGTATTGGCTCAAGCTGTGTTGGCACATGAACTGAACGATCTCGCGCGGCGTGTAATAGCTACCCGTCCCTTTGCGCAGGTCACGCTCTTGTTCACGTCTCAGCACTAATCGCTCGAAAACTTTACCAAGCATTTCCGGGTCGATGGCGACGGCACGGTCATCGGGCATGTCTTCTTCGACTGTGAACGTGTATTTCTCAAAAAGCTCATCGAATGCGTGTTTGAATGCACTATTGCTTACATGTAGGCTATAGAACGGGTCGCCTTGTGGGAATTGGAATAGACCGCCATTGAGGAAGGGCACAATCGCATTATCTGGTTGCAAATCACGATTGGACAGCGCGCGAAAGAGCGGAATGATCACGTTTGCATAATAGGTGTTCGCCTCTGAATTTTCGCGAACCTTGAGCATCGCATCGGACGACTCCATCAGCCTTTCAAATCGGCTGTAGAGATAATCATATTCTTCGTTCAACCAGCCTTTGCGTTGAATGAAATAGAGGAACATGAGGCGATTAAGCAGCGCTTGTGCGTGTTGAGCAACCTCTGCCGACCCATCCGCAAAACTATTGCGTTGGGCAATGTCGGCTGAGAAACGGACGAAAATCCTGACGTACTGGTCGTAAAATTCATTTGTAACCTGCTCAACATCAAACGCACGTTCGTGCAGCGTATGTAGCGCATTCAAGCCGATCGTTGGCTGATCGCTAATGTCGATTAAAGATAGACGCTGCGACGTAGTATAAAGTCGATTCTGTTGCCGTTCTGAGTTGCTTATTGTCATACGGCGTGCGATACGCTTCATTCGTGCAGTATCAATATCTGATATTACGCGAACATTGACGAATTCCCAGGTATTGTTTGCAGGCAAATGAAAGACTGTCATGAAGAATGGGTGTTGCATAGCAAGCTGATCAAGAATGGGTCGTTGAATGCTGCGCGCCATACGGTTATGGGACAGTTCCACAAAAATGATTTTGAAATCACCATGCTGCGCCATATAGACAGGATTCACACCTAACTCAAGGGCGCTCTTTGGCCAGTCGCGCGTCGGTACAGGCGCATCATTTGCGTAAGTGTAACCAAGCTCACCGAAGAATTCGGCTGCAACTTGATAGCTGGTCAGCTTGTTCTTTAAAAAATCGCGTATCTCAACAACGTTCATGGATTGCTTTCAATATGCGTCACTAAGAGAAGATATTGATGATAATGTATGCTGCTTAATGGTACACAGGGTGACAAGTTTGTCTACCAAAGATTTTCTCAAGAAGGGTACGATTTTTCAACTATAGCACAAAGGCTAGGTTCCACATTTCACAGGCGGTGGATGTTGGCTTGCGCGAACGGTTTCGGCGGTGCCTGATCAAAGATGCGGTGCTGCTTGCCAGCCTGCCGCCGGAGGATGAAGCATGAACGCGGAGTCGGCGCGCTTGGAGCAGGTGATCCGCGAAAACCTGCGTTATGATGACTAATGGCACAAGTTAGTGCTGGTATAAAGGTTTGTAAATGACTGAAGTAATCGTACAGCTCCCTGATTGATCTGATGCAGCGGCTGAGCGAAGAAGCGCAGCGGCGCAACATGCCCTTGGAAGACGTGATAAGCATGGTGCTTCTCAATTTCTTGGAAGACGACGAGCCGAGCGACGACGAAATTCTAGCGGGGTTGCGGCAGGCGATGATCGACGTGCGCGCGGGCAACACGCAACCCGCCGATCAAGTATTGGCTGAACTCAAAGCGTACCTCGGTATCGATGACGACGAGTGTTGAAGGTGCGTCGTTGAAAACATGGACGAATGACAGCGCGCTTGGAACAGGTGATCCGCGCGAATCTGTGAAAGAAAAAGGCGAACGACTCATGAAATGTGTGATTTGCAAGCAGGGCGAAACCCAACCCGGCATGGTGACGGTGACGTTGGAGCGCGGCACGACCACGCTAGTTTTTAAGGGCGTACCCGCGCAGGTGTGCGCCAACTGCGGCGAAGCCTACGTCGATGCAACTGTGACGGGGCAGTTGTTGGACGTTGCCGAAACCGCGCTGCGGGCGGGCGTACAGGTTGAAGTGCGATCCTTTGTGGCGGCTTGATGATTCATGACAGGAAATCTGGCGGTTGACAAATTGTGCGGATATCTCGACACGGCAGAGTGTGAGAACGTGATGTTTAGAGTGATTTTTGAATATCAGCACGGTGTACAAGATCAGTCGCGCACACTGGCGGAAACCGGTGCTGTGCTGCTGCCAAAGTTGATCAGCGCGCAGGTGCAAGTAGGAGGAATTATTTGATGCCGCTACCACCGGAAATCGATGCGAAGATCCGCCAACGATTTGAAGACATTCTCAATCAAACTAAAGGAATGTCGAGCAATGCTTCTCTGTATATGGAGATCAAAACACAACTATTCTCACTCATGAACTTTATCTCACCGCATAGTGCGCATTTACACAAACTTCGAGAAGAGATCAATGGGTGGAATAGCAACGCAGCTGGATACTTGACTGGCTATGTAAGAGCATTGAAGACAGACTATGAAGCAGGAATGTTTGAGTCGCTTAGTGACATGATTGAGGCAAACGTAGTAGCTGATTATATGGGACAGGCTGAACGTTTGTTGAGCGAAGGAGTTTCCGGACGATATGATTACGTTCTCGCTGCCATTCTTGCTGGTGCAGTCCTCGAAGATGCCCTTCGTCGCCTCTGCCAGCGCCAAAATCCACCAATCTCTATCACCAAACCCAACGGAGTGTCCAAGTCCCTCGGCACGTACATTGACGATCTAAAGACCTCCGGTCTATATAACGAATTGAAGGCGAAACAGCTTCGCGCATGGGCAGATATTCGCAATGCAGCAGCGCATTGGGAGTTGACTGAATTCGAACGTCAGGATGTCGAAACCATGCTACAGGGAATACAGAACTTTTTAGCAGATTACCTATGACACCTTCACCGAAGACACCATCGAACTCCCCGCGCTGGATTGGCTGGCATGGGTCACGTTCACGGCGCGGTCATCTCAAGCAATCGGATGATTCGTTTAAGCTGGTGATCGTCCGCTATATGTGGCTGACTGGCTTCGACAAGCCGCCGCTGCATACGATGTACATCGACAAACCTATGCACAGTCACGGATTGATGCAGGCAATCGCGCGCGTCAATCGTGTGTTCCGCGATAAACCCGGCGGTTTGGTCGTGGATTATCTGGGCATCGCCCCCGACTTGCAGCAGGCGATCAGCGTCTATACTGCCAGACGGAACGGTCGCTCGGCGCCGCCACAGGCAGAAGCGATCGCGCTGATGATGGATGCCTATCACGTGACCCGCGAGTTATTCCACCACTTTGACTACAGCCGCTTTTTTGCAGGCACACCGTCTGAACACCGCTGGATCATCCCGAATGCGCTGGAGGTCAAGCGCATACTGCGCCAGTATGGCTATCCCCCGGATTTGGAGGATGCGGCAACCGACCTTGTGTTGGAGCAGGCTGAATTGCTGGCAGCGGAGTGGGTTGATCGAAATCAATAAGTTGTTTCGCCGCGGGGATCGACCGGCGGCAGTCCGCGCCGAGCAAAAAAGGGGTGGAGCCTTTTAACGTCATGCTCAGGACGCGCTACGCTTAAGCCGCATAGGCGGCCGCCAGCAGCCTAGCTGCCTTCTTCATATAGCGCGGGAAAGTCTTGGGATTGCGTCCGTTGTCGCGCGCCGCCTGCTCATAGGTCATGCCCGCCAGCTGGGCGCGCAGCGCTTCGAGCGTGCAGCCCGTGTGACCGTAACGCTCGAGCAGCACATCGGCTGGCGCGGTATGCCCCTGCTCGTACTGCTCCCGCCATTCCCAGTAGGGCGACGTAAAACGCCCCTGGTTCGGCGTTGCCTCGGCGATCAGCGGTTCGCCAGCAGGCGCGTAGCTGTGCTGCTCGAGAAACACCTCGGCGAATTCGTACTGGACTTCATGCAGCACCGGCAGCACGTGGTTTTTATACCAGTTCCACTTGCTCAAGCCAACGAGACACGCACTATCACTGCGGCTGACCTGCGTCGTGATGTCGTAGAGCGCGACCAGCTGAGTAAACGAGTCGGCATACTTCGCCGCCAGCTTGGTCATGATGCGCTCAATATCGACGCGCAAATCAATCTCAGTCGCCCAGCCTGCCCAGCGTTCACCGTGCCGATGTTGCAAGCCGTCGATGAGATGTTCGTCGGCTGTGTTATGCCAGTCGTCGGAGATCAGGGCATCGAGGCTGTCACAACGCTGCTCCTTCGAGCGCATCGAGGAAATCTTGCAGCGTGCCAGGACGAAAAACACTGTCTGGCGACGGGTTTTCTCTTTCAGGAAATCGGGCTGCGCGACCAGCGTTTCCCAGAGGACAGTGAAGCCGATTTGCAGGCAGTCGGGGATTTCATGGGGCAGCATACCGTAGCTTTTCATGACGTTGGACGCGTAGTGCGCCAGATCATCATAAATCTGCTCATACGTTATTTCGCCCGTCCACCCCGTCGGGTACACGGCAACATGCGGATACGGCTTGATCTTGAACGTGGACATGAGAACACTCCCTCACACCGCTGGAATCTGCCAGCGCAGGTGAGCGCTACCGCTCGCTCCTGCGGGAACAGCGCTGAGGGGGGTACCAAGCAAATAAAAACGGCGACCGAGGCTAAGGTCGCCGTTTTAAGCGGTGGTTCGCTGGTACTGGTTTGACGCAACGCGGCAAAGTAGTGCCTAGCGTACCGCCGGTGGTGTTTGCTTGGGCGGAGACCCGCGCTGTACGGTCGCCGCGCCGGCGGTAGTGCGAGGAGTATTTTCCCAACGATGAGGCTAGCGCAGTTTTACAACATCCGCAGCCTGTAGCTCTCCTATCTCCGTACACCCGTGCATCTTAACAGCATTGACACTTATTCCACGTTATAATTGACGCACCAGCCGACCCCGCCGTGACTTGAGAGCGCACTCATGCCGAAATTGTTTATTTCCTACAGCCGTGATGATCATCCATTTGTCGATCAACTTGTGCCTTTGATCCGCCGTGTGTATGGTAATGACAGCCTCTGGTTTGACGACGACATTCACGGCGGCGCAGACTGGTGGCAGATGATTCTGCAACAGATCGGTGAATGCAGCTTATTCATTTATCTGATCTCGAATGAATCACTCAAATCGCCATATTGTCAAGCAGAATTAAGAGAAGCACTGCGCCTGAATAAACAGATTCTGCCGGTCATCGTGCGACGTCTCAATCCGCCTTATCCCGGCAGCATCTCGCCTGATTTACACGATGTGTTGTGGCGCGCGCAATATGTTGATATGTCCGGCGGCTTTCGTAATCCTGAAACCAGCGCATCGCTTTATGCCGCGATCACGCGCCTGTTTAATGTCGTGCCACCTCAACCTGTGACACCTGTCATCACTACGCCTACACCACAACCGCCTGTTTCTGACAAGTCCAAGCCCGATCCGACACGCAGTACAGCAGTTATTGGCGGCGTATTCGCCCTGATCGCTGCTGTGATCGTGGGGACATTCGGATTGTGGCAAGGCGTATTTGCGAACAATTCCACGCCACCGCCCGTGATCACCACGACGGAAGCGCCAGAACTAGGGTTGGTGTTCACCCAGACGCCGACGGAAAGCAGCACGCCTGAACCGACGCTTACGCTGACACTGACAGACAGCGCTACGCCCGAACCGACGCTCACACTCACACCGACGCTTACGCTGACACCAACAGACAGCGCTACGCCCGAACCAACATTCACGCTCACACCGACTGATAGCACCACGCCGGCGCATGCTACCTTGCTGCCTAGTGTCACAAACATGCTGTCGCGTGATGAAATTGTCGAGGCTACCTTCAATGCGATTGCAACCAACGTGCAAGATGAGCGCAACATTACAGCGACGGCACAAGCGGTGCTTGACGTGACTGCCGCTCAGGAAACCCTTGAAGCGCAAGGTACTGCTAATGCGTTGGCAGTACAAACGCTGGTGGCGCAGCGACAAGCAACACTCGTTACGTGGACTCCCACACGCACCTTCACGCCCACCTTCACCCCCACGCTTACGCCGCTGGAAGCTGCGTTAGAACGCGCACGCACGCCCGTAACCGCCAACGACCAATGGGCGCCTTTTGCCCACGACTTTGGCGACGGCGTAAATATGATGCTAGTACCGGTAGGTAGTTTCGAGATGGGTGAGGACGTAAGGGGTGGTAGTAGACAAGAATTCGCCGAACCCTTCTGGATCGACCAGACCGAAGTGACCAACTCGCAGTATCAGCGCTTCATCGACGCGGGTGGTTACACGAACTTCGACTACTGGACGGAAGCGGGTTGGGCAGAGCGTGTGTCGAATAACTGGACACAACCCTTCTACTGGACGAACAGACGTTTCAACGCGGAGGATCAACCTGTTGTCGGCGTCTCGTGGTATGAAGCGGTCGCTTATGCCAACTGGCGCGCCGAACAAACGGGTTTAACGCTGCGCCTGCCGACTGAAGCTGAGTGGGAATACACGGCGCGCGGGCCTGATGCATTGATTTATCCATGGGGCAATGACTTTGTGGAACTTAATTTGGTTTACAGCGGCAATTCCAACTTGCGCAGCGCGACGGTCGGCAGGCGACCGAGCGGCGCATCGTGGGTGGGTGCGTTCGACCTGAGCGGGAATGTATGGGAATGGACAAGTTCGATTTCCGATCAATTGCGCTTTCCTTACCCTTATCAAGCGGGGGATGGGCGTGAAACAACCGGAGGTGATGCCCGTCGGGGTCTGCGCGGCGGTTCGTGGAACAGTAGTCGAGAGTACGCACGCGCCGCGTCTCGTTTCAGCAGCAATCCTAACTACCTTAGCTATAACTTTGGGTTTCGGTTGGTTATGTCGTCCGCAGGGTAGGTCTACGCACACGCAACTTTTTAAGGCGGCACTCATGGAGCATCGGCGCGATGGCACTCACCCTCAGTCCCGAACATTTTCAGCGGCTCGTCGGCGTGGTCAGTGCGCGCCCAAGTTTCGCTAATCCGATCACGCGCTTTCCGTTCGTCACGGCGCTGCTGCAACCGTCGCCGCGCGCGGCGGTGCTGCACTCCACTCTGCACCTGAGCATAGTCAGCACGCGCAGTGATGCAGTCAGTCTGGTGCAGCATCTACTCACCTTCGGACAGGATGTCGCCGGACGCGAAGCGCTCACGCTGCTGGTGTGCGCGCTGCTCGACGACGTAGGCGAGGGCGACGAGCGCGACTTCGTCGTCAGCCTGTTCGAGACGTATCCACTGGAAAACCCGAACGCAGGCAAACCGATCACGATCCTGTTCATAACCGCCAATTCGACCGAAACGGCGCGCTTGCAGCTTGATGTCGAACAGCGCGAGATCGATGATGCGCTGCTGAAATCGCGCTATCGTGAGCGCTTCACGCTGGAGTCGCGTCCGGCGCTGCGTTCGTCCGATCTGCAAGAGGCGCTGCTGCGCTACACGCCGAGCATCGCCCATTTTTCCGGTCATGGCGCTGACGAAGGCTTGATCTTTGCCGATCAGCGTGTCGATCCGGCGGCGGTTGCCGAGTTGTTCCGCCTGCTGACGCCGCGCGTGCAGGTGGTGCTGTTGAACGCCTGCTATTCCGCCGACCAAGCCGAGCAGATGGCGCGGTATGTCGGCTGTGTGATCGGCATGACGCGTGCGATCCCCGACCTGGCAGCGATCCAGTTTGCGACGGCGTTCTATCGTGCGCTCGGTTACGGCGCGAACGTGCAAACGGCGTATGATCTGGGCGTCAACCAGATCAAGCTGGCGGGTCTGCCGGGCGCAACCACACCGATTCTGCTGTGCGCGGCGGGTGATGCGACGACGATCAAGCTGATTTAGAGAGGACGCACCGATGCCGCCGCTGCAAGCTGAACTATTCGCCGAATTTGTCGCTCTGCTCACGCCGTTCCTGCCGACCGCTGCTGCAGCGCGTAATCTGCTCACGCTGGCGCTCGGTCCCGCTTCGACCACGCCCGGTACGCTGAATCTCGAAGGATCACCGCGCGACCGTGCGGTGGTGATCGTCGAGCGCTTGAGTCGTGATGAATTGTGGCGTGTGCTGAACAAGGCGAACGCCTCCGTCGATTGGGAAGCCGCGCTCGAGCAGGTGCGTCCGCGCCTATTTGCGGACAAGCCGACAGTGTTCATCTCGTACGCCCATCTCGATCAAGCGCACGCCGAGCGGGTCGAAGCCGCACTTTTAGCCGCTGGATTCACTGTGTTCATCGACAAAACGGCGCTGCGCGGTGGCGACTGGGACGCGATGATCGAAACGGCGCTGCGCCAACATGATCGCCTTGTGCTGCTGCTCTCGCCGCATTCGATGCCGCACCGCAAAGAGGTGCATCGGGAATGGTTCTACTTCGACCAGCACCGCAAGCCGATCCACCCGATCATGATCGCCGACTGTGACCTGCATAGCCGGATGCTCGCCTACCAGCACCGTGATGGGCGCCCCGATCTCGATGCGGCGCTGGGGCAGGTGATCGGGGATTTGCGCCAGCCGTTCCAGCTTGTCACCGATGCACCGCCGCGTGACCCGCTGCAAGACTATTATCAGAAGCGGATCGACGACCTGACGCAGCCGCGCTATGCGCTCGATCGGCGCTTTGTACGGCTGACGCTGTTGATCGATCAGGGCGACAAGGCGGACGGGATGCGCTGGATCAACCCACAACCGAACCGCCGCTTTGACGATCTGCGCGCGGTGCTGGACGAACTCAAGGCGCATATGGCGCTGGTCGTCCTCGGCGCGCCGGGATCGGGCAAATCGACGCTGCTGCGCCGCCTGCAATTGGACGAATGCGTGGCACGGATGAGCGACGGCGGGCGCGTGATCCCGTTCTTTGCGCCGCTGAACGCCTATCGCGGTGATCAAGCCCCGCTCGACTGGTTGGCGACGCGCTGGGCGGAGACAGCGCCGGGGCTGCCACCACTGCCGGAACTCCTCAAGGCGGGGCGGATGCTGCTGCTGCTGGATGCGCTCAACGAGATGCCCGGCAATAATGCGCGCGGGCTGGTTGGGCGCTGGCGCGAGTTTCTCCACGCGCTGCCGCCGGGCAATCGCGCCGTGATCACCTGCCGCACGCTGGATTACAGCGCGCCGCTGAGCGCGCCGCCGGAGTTCAGTGTGCCGCAGATCGAGCTTCAGCCGATGACGCCCGAGCAGATTCTTGAATTCTTGCAAGCGTACCTGCCTGACCGCGCTGAGACCGTGTGGCTGGCGCTCAAGGATACGCCGCAAATGGCGCTGTTCAGCGCGCCTTTCTTCCTCAGGCTGCTGGTCGATCAGGTGGATCGCGCCGGAACCATCCCCGAAGGACGCGCCGCGCTGTTCGCGGGCTTTGTGCGGGGCGGCATCGAACGCGAGATCGGGCGGGAGCATCCGTTGTTTGTCCCCGGTGATCTACTCACGCAGCGCGATCACCAGCAGATGGCGACGCGCAGGTGGGAGACAGCGCACGCGCTGCCGGCGCGGGGACTGCTGATCCCGAAATTGAGCGCACTCGCCTACCAGATGCAAACCAGTGGGACACGGCGAGAAGGCGGGCAGGTGTTGGTCGATTACGACACTGCCTGCCGTCTGATCGACCATGCGCGCTACGAGGATATTCTGAAGGCGGGTGAGGCGCTGCATGTTGTCGATGAGGACATCGCCCGCGATGAAGTGCGTTACTTCCATCAACTGCTGCAAGAATTCTTCGCCGCCCGGGTGATCGCTGTCGCGCCGAACCCGGCGCTGGTTCACGTCGAATGGCAGGTGGATCGTGTGTCACCATCGCTCGAAGCAACGCTCAAATCGCTGGCAGACGGCGATCCGCTGCCGCCGCTCGATCCGACCGGGTGGGAAGAAACCATGCTGACCGCCGCCGCGATGAGCGCCGATGCGGATACGTTCGTGCGCGGGCTGATGACGGTCAATCTGCCGTTGGCGGGGAGCGCCGCCGCTGCAAGCGATGTCCACGTGAGCGACGCGCTGAAACGCGAAATTCAGGACGCATTGATCGCCCGTTCGCAGGACTTTGCCAACGCCGACCTGCGCGCCCGCATTGCCGCGGGGCAAGCGTTGGGTAACTTGGGCGATCCGCGTTTTGAGCGCAAAACAGGCACGTATGGCGACTACCTGCTGCCGCCGCTGGTCGCTATTCCTGACGGAACATACCCCATTGGTGACGACAACAGCAGTGATGACGACGAAAAGCCCGCGCATACGGTTACGCTGGACACCTTCCAGATCGGGCAGTTCGCGGTGACGAACGCCGAGTATGCGCTTTTTATCGAGGCGGGCGGCTATGAGGATGAACAGTGGTGGGACACCGACGAGGCGCGGGCGTGGCGCGATGGAACGAGTACAAGCGAAGGACAAAAAGACTTTTGGCGGGAATATCGTAAATTTCTAAATGAATTTTCTATTGTCAAGGTCGAAGAAATTGCTCCACAACTTCCATACGCCGTAGAAGATACGGTGAAAGCAAGAATACTGAACGATATTGATTTCGAGGAATGGTTATCTACAAAATTTCCAGCAGGAAAAAGAATTGTAATCCCCGAATACTGGGACGACACGCGCTTCAACAACCCGGCGCAGCCCGTGGTCGGCGTGACGTGGTTCGAGGCACGTGCCTATTGTGCGTGGTTGTCCGCGCAAACGGGGCAGACCTACGCATTGCCAGCCGAAGCGCAGTTTGAAGCGGCGGCGCGCGGCACCGACGGGCGCGCGTACCCGTATGGTAGCGAATTCGATGCGACGCGGAGCAATACGATTGAAAGCCACATTCGGCGCACGACGCCGGTCGGCATTTTCGACAACGCCACGCCGGAAGGCGCGCTGGATTTGACGGGGAACGCCTTCACATGGACGACGACGATCTATGACCAAAAGGCGTTCCCGTATCCCTACCGGGCGGACGATGAGCGCGAAGATGTAAACAGCACAAGTGTTCGCCGGGTGCTGCGGGGCGGCTCGTGGATCGGCGGTCAAGGTAGTGTGCGCGCCGCGTCTCGCCTCAACGACTATCCAAGCGAACGTATCCCTAACGACGGCTTTCGGTTGGTGTGTGTGGTGGCTTCCCATCATTGAAGCGCTATCGCTGGTGGGCCGGTGCGCCGCAGGCGCAAGCGCGTAGCGCTAGCCCCTTCCTCGTCTCCGCGCGGCGGATCTAATTTGGAAATTGATGGCTTTCGCCGAACTCGATGCCAGCGTGCAGGGCTGGATCAATCATGTGCGCGTCGCTTCGCTTATGCCGACACCTGGGGTTTGCCTGGACACATTTTCGACGCGCACCCCATTCACCTGCCGAAAAATGGCGCTGCGGAAAATTTTTGATCCGCAGCGCGGAAAAGAGTCAAAGCTAAGGGCAGGCTGAAACACGCGCTACGGTACGGCTGTGTCTACGCGCCGCGCGGTTTCTCACGCGCTGACGAAGTCAGCCCGCGACCGCCTTCAGTGACCAGCAAAACCTTTGATGGGGGACGACACCAAACACACCACCCGAAAACCGAAGTTATTGCTACGGACGGTAGGATCGCCGTAGCCGCGATACACTGCGCGCACATTCTCTCGAAGGTCGGACCACGGACCGCCCCGTAGCACCCGGACGGAATCAGAAGTCATGTCTTCTTTTTCTGTATCGCCTATAGGATTGCGATAATCGGTCAAGCACCACTCCCACACGTTGCCGCTTAAGTCTGAAATCGGCTTGGACCAATGTGGCGCGTCGCCCGCCGGGAAGATACCGACCGCCGATGTTTGTCCGATGCCGGTTAGGTTCATGTTGCCTTTCATGGTGTAGAACTCAGCACCGTAAGGATACATCCAACCCGTGTGAGCCCGTGCTACCTTCTCCCATTCAAACTCGGTGGGCAGGCGTACGTCGTAACCTAAGTGCGCGCTCAGCCAGCGGCAGAACGCCACGGCGTCATACCAACTGACGCGCTCACGCGGGTGATTGCCGTACTTGAAGGCTTGATCGCCGGGCTGCGCTTTATGCTCCTCGCTGGCGGCTAAGCCTTCCCACCATGTCGGATTGGTGAACCCATCCGCTGCATCAATGAACGCCTGAAACTGCGCGTGGGTCACCGGATAGTGGGTGATCTGGAAGTCATAACCAATCGTCAGAATACGGGGCGGATTATCGTTTTCAGCTTCATGCCCCATCGTAAACGCACCTGCGGGGATCGTCACCCAGTCGATGTCGGGTAAGCCATCCGCGCGCAAGCCGACTCCGAGGCGATTGTCGAGCATCGCCCCATCCGGCAGCAG
>JBGSRB010000265.1:0-2639 GCA_041737735.1 Anaerolineae bacterium
ATGGCGCGGCGTCCGTTGATCAGCACCGCCGGATTCAGCGCGAACAGCGCCGCCATGAATGCCGCACTACGTCCGCCGACGGCGTAGCCGCTGACGAAGATCACGATCACGCCGAGCGCGGTCAGCAGGGTGGACGGAACGCGCGCGACGTGGAGCAGATCGGCGCTCGGCGCGTGACCATTCGCCACGTTATAGGCGTAATCCGCGCCCCAATCCCATTGTTGATTGAGATCAGCCAGCGTATACCCCGCGCTGTGCCACGCCAAGCCGATCAGGTATTTGTTGAGCGTGCCATTGAGCAAGCGCAGTTCTTGTTCCTGTGCGCTGATGGGCGGATCGCTGTACTGCACCAGCGCCAGATCGCGCGCGATGAACTGGTAGGCGTAATCGCGGCTCATGTAAATTTGCGTGGCTTCATCGCCGTGCAGCGGGGTCAGCGGCGCGCCCGCGATCACGTAGATCACAAGCGCGGCGCAGTAGAGGAAGTCGAGCAGTCGTTTGATCATGGCGCGCGAAGCATACACCCGCCGCGCGCCCAAGCCAAGTGCAAAAGGACGATCAGCCGCGCCTACGGCAAGATCACATGCAGATCGCCAAACTCGTGCCACAGATAGCCGTGCGCCAACGCCTGCTCATAGGCGACGCGCAGATGATCGCGCCCCGCCAGCGCTTCGAGCATGGCTAAGTGCGTGGCTTTCGGCTCGTGCAAGCCCGTGATCAATCCGTTGACCGCACGCATCCCGCGCGCGGGCGTGATGATCACGTCCGTCCAGCCTTCACCCGCGTGCGTATTGCCGTCCGCATCCGTGACCGTTTCCAGCGCGCGCACGACAGTTGTTCCCACCGCGATCACGCGCTGACCGCCCGCCCGTGCCTGATTGACGAGCTGCGCGGTGGCGGCTGGCACGCGGTAATACTCGGCGTAGGGTGGCTCGTGATCTTCCAAGCTGGCAACGCCCGTGTGCAGGATCAGCGGGGCGATTTGCACGCCGCGCGCGCGCAAGCGGTCGAGCAAATCGTGCGTGAAGGCGCGTCCGGCGGATGGCATTTCGGCGCTGCCCATTTCGTCGGCATACACGGTTTGATAGTAGGCGCTGTCCCAGCCAGCACGCACATAGCTGTAGCGAATCGGGAAGCCGTGTTCCGCCAGATACGCCAGCGGATCGGTCGGCAGGGTGAGCGCGGCGATCCACAGGCGGGTTGCGCCCCCGTTCGCGCGATCCTGCGTGTTATACGGTGTTAGCAGGGTGGCGGTAGCGTCTAACGTTCCGTTGGCATCATTAGGCAAGCGATAGACCGTGCCGGCTTGCGCGTGATAATGTGGCGCGGTGGTTGATCCGCACTGTGCGCGCACTTCGACCACCCACAGATCAGCGGGCAGGCGCGTGGAGAGATGCAGCTCGAAGGCGGCATCGGTCGCCGTGTCGGTCACGTTGAGCGCGGCGTTGAGCGTGCCGCTGGTGTTGATGACCAGCACATCACCCGCGCGCAGCACCGCGTCTAAGTCGCGGAACTGGCGATGCTCCACGCGATCATCGGCGCGATACGACACCATGAGGCGCACTTCGTCGCGGGCGAGTCCGCGCGCTTCCGGCGGTTCGCTCGCTTCGAGTTCGGGCGGCAGCGTGAAATCCAGCACATCCTTGACGGCTTTTAGCGCCGCGTCGCGCGGCAGAATCGTGGCAGCGGCGTTCATCCTGCGTCCTCCGTTACGGCGTCGGTGATCGTGTCCGTGACCACTTGAAACAGCGTGATCTGCGTGCCGTCAGCGGTGATCACGCGGCGGTTGCGCTGCCCCCAGGGGGTCATGACGGTGTCGCCCAACGGCTGCGCGCCGTGCGCGATCAGGGCGTCGGCGGCGGCTTCAACATCAGGAACCGAAATCGCCAACCGGATCCGGGTCGGGGCGCGCTGTCCCACTTCGACGCGATCCACTTCCGCGACTTGTTCCTCATCCCCGATTTCAAGCGTGGCGCGTCCGGCGGTCAGCAGCACGCCGTGTCCCGTTTCCGTCCATTCTTCTTCGATGGTCATGCCCAGCGCATCACGGAACAGCTTAAGCGACTCGCCAACATCGCGCACCTGCACGACGACATTCAACCATGCTTGGGGCGCAGGTGGCTGACCGATCTCGTGGACTTTGTAGCGTCCACCCGGCAGATCGTCGGTCAACAAACGGATGAAGCCCGGTACGCTGGCTTCAGGCAGCGGACGGTCGCTGATGTCCTCATCGGGAAAAGCCTCCTGGTGCATTTGCGTCCGCATGTCGCCGGGGTCAACGGCATACACGCGCAACTGCGGATTTTCTTCCGCGAAGATCGCACTCAGGTGTTCGAGCGCGGCTTTGCTCGATCCATAGCCGCCCCACGTGGGATAGGCTTCCGCGCCCGCATCGCTGGTCACGTTGATCACGCGGGCGTCGGGCTTGAGCGCGAAATGCACCGCTTGCAGCACGCCCAACGGCGCGATCACGTTGGCGCGATAGACCGCCTCCAGCACATCCAGCGGATAATGCAACAGTTCGGGCTGGGGGCTGGGTCCGAGCGCGCCCGCGTTGTTGAACACGGCATCCAAGCCGCCCAAGCGCCGCGCGGCGTCGGCAATTTGTCCGCGATGCGCCGCATCGGTCACGTCACCGA
>JBGSRB010000280.1:0-1693 GCA_041737735.1 Anaerolineae bacterium
ATTCAGGGCCACCTGTTCCAGCCGTATATCGCTGTTGAATGTTTCCGCCCCGATAATCAGGGCTTGTCGGCGCTGCATTGGGGCAACGACTGGTGCTGGAGTTCGTTCTACATCACCAATGAAGTCGAGAATTTCGACACCTTCCGTTCGCGCTAAATTCAAATAGCCAGACGCGCGTAGGGGCGTAACTTGTTGCGCCCCTGCGTGCCACCCACACCGCACCCAACATGAAAGACTAGACTGTCCATGGTTGGTTTCATCCTGCGCCGCTTAGTGTCATTACTGTTCGTGCTGCTGATCGTCTCGGTGCTGGTGTTCGCGCTCATGAACGCCGTCCCCGGGGGACCCTTCAGCTTGGGCGAACGCGGTTATACCGAAGAAGTGATGCGGAACATCGAGCGCCGCTATGGGTTGGATGTGCCGCTGCCGCAGCGCTATCTCAACTTTTTGACGGGCGCGCTTCAGCTTGATTTCGGCAACTCGTTCTCGGTGGCGGGCAACCCGCCCGTGACGCAGGTGATCGCGCAGGTGTGGCCCGTCACGCTGCATGTGGGCTTATACACCATCCTGATCGCGTTCGGCTTAGGCACGATCATGGGCATCGTCGCGGCGTATTATCGCAACGGCTGGATCGATAATCTGGTCACGTTCACGGCGACGTTGGGCATCACCGTGCCGAATTTCATCATCGCCACCTGGCTGCTGCTGATCTTCGGCTACCAGATCGGCTGGAGCGACCCCAGTAAATGGATCGTCCCGCCGCTGGTTCCCGGTGGCAACGCGGTCTTATCGTGGGATTACTTCCTGCCCGTGATCACGTATGCGTTAGCGCCGCTGGCTTTAGTCGCGCGCTACACCCGCGCCAGTGTTGCCGATGCGCTCGGCGCGGATTACGTGCGCACGGCGCGCGCCAAAGGCTTGAACGAACGCCGCATCATGTTCCGCCATGTGCTGCGTAACGCGCTCATCCCCATGATCACGGTGCTGCTGCCGCAGATTCCCAACTTGCTGACCGGCTCGATCTTCATCGAAGTGACGTTCGGCATTCCGGGATTGGGCAAATTCTTCGTGACCAGCATCCTCAACCGCGACTACCCGATGATCATGGCGCTGGTGCTGCTGATCGCGTTTTTCTGGGGCATCACCTACCTGATCACCGATATTCTTTACAGCTTGATCGACCCGCGCGTGCGCGTCGGCGGCGCGAGAGGGGCGTAACGCATGGCGACCGTTTCCGGCGAAGTTGTGGCGCTCAACAGCACGCCGCGCGATCAACGCACGCTCTTAGGCGATGCCGTACGCCGCTTTCGGCGCAACCGTTTGGCGATGATCGGCTTGATCATGCTCATGCTGCTGGTGTTCGTGGCGCTGTTCGCGGATGTTCTCGCGCCGCACCCGTATGACTTCGCTTACTTCACGGCGGTGCGCGTGCTGCCGTTTGAAAACCCGGATCATCTGCTCGGCACGGATGCCGTCGGGCGCGATTACCTCACCCGCTTGATGTACGGCGCGCGCACTTCGCTGATCGTCGGCTTAAGCGTGCCGCTGATCGGCTTCCTGATCGGCGTGCCGTTGGGAATGCTGGCAGGTTATCGCGGCGGCATCTTCGAGACGGTCATCATGCGTTTGGTCGAGGTGTTCACCGCCGTGCCGCCCCTGCTGATCGGGCTGCTGCTGCTCAGTTTAACGGGCG
>JBGSRB010000309.1:0-8030 GCA_041737735.1 Anaerolineae bacterium
GACGAACTCGTGTTTCTCGACATCAACGCCTCACACGAGCAGCGCGGCACGCTGCTGGAGATGGTACGCCGCGTCGCGGACAGCATCTTCATACCCTTCTGCGTCGGCGGCGGCATCCGAACGCTTGAGGATATTCGCGCGACACTGCTGGCAGGCGCGGATAAAGTCTCGATCAACAGCGCGGCGATCCGCACGCCCGAACTGATCAACGAAGGCGCGTGGGCGTTCGGCAGTCAATGTATGGTCGTCGCCATCGATCCCAAGTGGCAAGCAACCGCTAACCGTTGGGAAGTATTCATCAATGGCGGGCGCGTCCCCACCGGACTCGACGCCATCGACTGGGCGCGCGAAGCCGAACAGCGTGGCGCGGGCGAAATCCTGCTGACCAGCATGGATCGGGATGGCACGAAAGCGGGCTACAATCTGGAACTGACGCGCGCCATTTCCGAAGCCGTCAACATCCCCGTGATCGCATCGGGCGGCGCGGGATCGATGCAGCACTTCTACGAAGCGCTCACCGTCGGCAAAGCCGATGCAGCGCTGGCGGCATCACTATTTCACTACAACGAGATTAGCATTGGCGATCTCAAAACGTATCTGGCGGAACAAGGCGTCCCTGTGCGCGGTTCAGGTTGGGAGTAAACACCATGCAACTATCCGATGATATTTTCAACGCGCTCAAATGGGACGATCGCGGCTTGATTCCCGCCATCGTGCAAGATGCCACCACCCGCGCCGTCTTGATGCTCGCCTACATGAGTCGCGGATCGCTGCAAAAAACGCTTGAATTGGGCGAAACCGTCTTTTGGAGTCGCAGTCGCGGCGCGCTGTGGCACAAAGGCGCGACTTCGGGCAATATTCAGCGCGTGCGCGAACTGCGGATCGATTGCGACGGCGATACACTGCTGATCGTGGTTGATGCGGCGGGTCCCGCCTGTCACACCGGGGAAACAACCTGTTTCTTTCGCAGCTTAGATGAGGCGACAACCGCATCATGACGGATATGCTGACCGAACTCGAACGGATCATCGCGGATCGCAGCGCCAACCCGCAAGCAGGCAGCTACACCAACACGCTGCTGGACGCAGGCATCGCCCGCAGCGCGCAAAAAGTGGGTGAGGAAGGCGTCGAAGTCGTCGTCGCCGCGCTTGCCCAAGATCGCGCCGCGCTGATCGGTGAGATCAGCGATTTGATGTATCATCTGCTTGTCGTCATGGCACAGCGCGACATTACGCTGGACGACATCAACGCAGAATTGGCGCGCCGCCATCACACGCGCGCCGCACCCGATCAGGAGTGACCATGCCCCCAAGCGATAAGATCGTTCACAGTGTGTCGCTGTATGTCCGTTATGCCGAAACCGACGCGATGGGCATTGTCCATCACGGCAGCTATATCGTCTATTTTGAAGAAGGGCGCAGCCACTACGCCCGCGCGCGCGGCAATGATTACGCCGAGTTCGAGCGCGCTGGTTATTATCTCGCCGTGACCGAAGTTCACGCGCGCTACGTCAAGCCCGCCGTTTACGGGCAGCGTGTGCGCGTGCAAACGTGGATCGACGAGATGCACAGTCGCGCTCTGACCTTTGCCTACGAAATCGTCGATGATGATACGGGTGATGTTCTCGTCACCGGAACGAGCAAACACATCTGCCTTAACCGCGAGAACAAAGTCGCGCACATCCCCGCCGCATGGCGCGCATGGGGCGAGTCGTAAAACCCACCTTTACACTGGCGATCCGTTATCTGGGGTTGGGCGCGCTCAACCCCCACTCTTTAACACTTTACCCCGATTGTGGTACTTGTGCATCTAAACTTTGACGTGACCCCTTAATCTAATTATAATTAGATTAAGTTTGCCACCATCAAATTTACGATCTTTTAGTGGAGATATTTTATGGTCACTTACGCTGATCGCCCTTGGGTGAAGCATTATGATGCGGGTACGCCGCCGTCCTTAGCCCCCTATCCCGACACCCCCTTGTTCGAGATGCTGCGCGAAGCCGCGCGCCGCAATCCTCAAGCGACCGCGCTGGTCACATCGGCGCGCATTCCTGTTGCCGGGCGTCAATGCGCTGAAATGAGCTACGGTGAACTCGACAGTGCTTCCGATGCGTTAGCCGTCGCGCTGGTCGAGCAGGGTTTGAAGAAAGGCGACCGCGTCGCGCTGGTCATGCCCAACAGCGCGCCCTTCGTCATCAGCTATTTTGGCGTGTTGAAGGCGGGCGGCGTAGTCGCGTCGTGTAATCCGACCTTCCCCGCTGAGAAAATGCGCGAGCAAATCGTGGATAGCGGCGCGCAGTTCGCCATTACCATCACGCTGTTTTACAACACGATCAAATCCATTCAGAGTCGTTCGCCACTGAAGCACATCATCGTCGCCAAATATAAAGATTACCTGCCCACCGCCGCACGCACGCTGTTCACCATCGCCAAAGAGTCGAAAACTGGTCATAAACTGACCATCATCCAAGCCGGCGATCACTGGCTGCGCGATCTGCTGGCGCAGCATCAGGGCAAGAAGCCTAATGTCACGGTGACGAGCAGCGATATTGCCATCTTCCAATATACAGGCGGCACGACGGGCGTCCCCAAAGCGGCAGTAGCCACCCATGGCGCGCTGGTGGCGAACACGGTTCAATGCCAATCCATGCTATTCACCAAAGATGATGACGCCAGCAAAGATATTTTTCTCGGCGCGATCCCCTTCTTCCACGTCTACGGGTTGATCACCGTCGTCGGGTTAGCGATGGCATCGGGCGCGAAAATCATCCTCGTGCCGAACGCGCGTGATATTCCCGACGTTCTCGACACCATCGACACCTTCAAACCGACGATCTTCATGGGCGTGCCAGCACTGTATAACGCCATCAACAATCATGCGGATGTGAAGGCGGGCAAAATTGACCTGAGCAGTATTCGCATGTGCATGAGTGGTTCCGCGCCGCTGCCGCCCGCCACCAAGCGCGAATTTGAGCGCATCACCGGGGGCAAGTTGCTCGAAGGTTATGGCATGAGTGAAACACCCACCGCCACCCACGCCAACCCGCTGCGCGGCGAAAATCGCGCCGGATCGATTGGGCTGCCCTTCCCCGATGTCGAGTGTCGCATCATTAGCCTTGACGACGGCGTGAGCGCTGTTCCGGTTGGTGATATTGGCGAACTCGTCATGCACTGCCCGCAGATGATGATCGGCTATCACGAGATGCCGACCGAAACCGCCAACGCCTTGCGCGATCTCGATGGCAGTGGCAAAAAGTGGTTGTTCACGGGCGACATCGGGCGCATGGATGACGACGGCTATTTCTACATCGTGGATCGCAAGAAAGACATGGCGCTGATCGGCGGCTTCAATGTCTATCCCAACACGGTTGAGAAGGTCATCTCTAATCATCCCGGCATCGTCGAATGTGGCGTGGCTGCGATTCCGCACCCCGAAAAAGAGGGACAAGAAGCACTTAAGGCGTGGGTGGTCGTGCGCGAAGGACACGAGCATCTATCGCAAGAGGAATTGATCGCACACTGCGCGCAATATTTAGCACGCTATGAAGTGCCAACGCGCATCACTGTGGTTAAAGAACTGCCCAAGACGGCGGTCGGCAAAACGCTGCGCCGCGAACTGGTGCAGATGGAAATGGACGACCGCGAACAATCGACCAGCGGCGCTTAGCGCAACTGAAAGCACAGCTTAGGCGCGCGGCGTTCTACTGCGGATCGTCCAGATAATATCCGCGATAGAACGCCCGCGCTGGCGCACGGTTCACATACCAGATCACATACAGCGACACCAACACCGTCACCACCACTTGACTGCTCGCCAGCACACGCCGCAGCGATTGACCGCTGTCGAGTCCGGTTTCGAGCAGCGTCGGTTGCGCCAGCGCCACGCCCAATGCCGATGCCAGATTGATCGCCAGCAGCAGCAAAATCGCCGCCACCAGCGCGAACCGTATCCACGGCGGACGCCCACGCCACGCCAGCACCGCGATCACCAAAAATGCCAGCGCCATCCCCGCTTGCAGCAGTAAGATCTCGCTGCCGATGCCCTCAATTTCGCCGCCTGCTGCCAGCGACCCAACACCCCCGCCATCGTCTGCCAACGGCAATTCCATGGCGCTAAATGCCATCTGCGGAAGCACCACCATTGCCACTTGCACCAGCGGCAGCAGCGTGTAGATCAGCACACTAGCGCCCAGTGCCAACGCCAAGCCGAACGTGCGCGGTGGTCTTGTATGCCTCGATTGACTCATGCAAAAACCTCAGAACTGTAATATACTCTTGCACAGATTGAATAGGTAAACTGTAAGCATTAACTAGGCAAACGCTTGCCCACAAATTAAGTGCAGCACAGCTTATTTTCTTAGGAGCAACCGCGCATGAAATTCTGGAATGTTGTCAATCAAATTTACGACCTCGTGACCCAACACATGGGCGATTCGCGCGTGCTGCTGCTGCACCCACGCAGCCGCTATCGCTCGGTGGTCGTGGCGCAGCTTGTTCACAGCGGCAGCGATGCCGTGTTTTATCATGCGCTTGGCGCTGATGATACCAGCGTGGATTCATTCGTCAACGGGCTAGCACATGAAATCGCCAAACAAAACCCGCTGTTTGGGCGCCACGTTCACCGCTTGAATGAACGCGAGAGCGTGCAGGAAGACCTGCTGCTCGAAGCCCTGATCAAAGACTTGAATGAATTAAGCAGCCAACCTTACCTGCTCATTCTCGATGAGTATGATCGCAGCGACAGCGCCGACGATGTGCAGTGGTTCATGGAAAAATTGATCGACCACCTGCCCGAACATTGTCACTTGCTCATCAACAGCCGCACGCTGCCGCGCCTGCCGTGGATTTCGCTGATCGCACAGCGCTTCGCCACGATCCTGCGCGACGAACACATCGTGCGCGAAAATTTTTATGAAACCTTCGGCGGCGGCACGAATCTGCTCGAAGTCTACGCGCTGGGTCCCAGCTTTGTGATGTTTAACGAGCGCCCCATCGATACATGGGAGGGGCATCTGCCGCGTCTGTTGTTCTTCTTCGCGCTCGACCGCCCTATGATCACGCGATCCGAGATTTGTGAAGCCTTTTGGCCCGAGCTGGTCATCGATCAAGCTGTGAACGTCTTTCATGTGACCAAGCGCCGCCTGCACAAAGCGCTCGATCTCGATGTGCTGGTGCATGAAGATGGCTACTATCGCATCAACCCTGAACTCAATGTCGATTATGACGCCGGACGCTTCGTCAGCCACTTGATGGACGGGCGCGATCAGACCGAAAGCGAGCGCGTCGCAGCGTGGCAGCAGGTCATCGACATCTATCGGGGTCCGTTCCTGCAAGGGCATACCGAACCGTGGATTCTCAACCGTCGCGCCGATTTCCGCGCGGGTTATCTCGAAGCGCTGACCGCCATGGCGGATTACCGTCTCGCCAACGGACGACATGAAGTCGCGCTCAACCTGCTGCAAAAAGCCGCCGCTGAAGATGTTCACCGCGACGACATTCACCAACAGATCATGCGCTTGTTCACCGAGATCGGGCGGCGCAGCGAAGCCGCCTCACATTTCCAGCGGGTTGAAGATGAATTAACCCACGTGGGCGCGCAGGTGTCCCCCGAATTACGCGCCGCCTACGAAGCGATCATGGCGTAAGCGCGTTCCCTTTCGATGCAGCGGGGTTTGGTGTGCCAAACCCCCAAAAACTTAACCACTGTTAAATCATGCTTTCACCCGCCATGAGCGCAATCTTCCTCAGCCTGTCGATCGCGGTTTTACCCGCGTCCCGACGCCCATGCCCCGCACGCAAAACTGCAAGTTAACGCCGCGCGTAGATATTCCTTGTGAAAACCGTGACAATGTGACATAGAGCCGTTTGCAAACGCTTCAGTAGCTTGCATCTCGTCCATTTTCATAGGGAGTTGACACACATGCAGCGTTTTCTGACCAAAGTTATCCTGCTGGGCTTGCTGGTCACGCTCAGCCTGACCCCCGCCATCGCGCAAGATGATGCGGGTGTCCTCAACATTTACTCATCGCGGCATTACGGCGATCTCGAAGCGCCGTTCGTCGCGTTTAGCGAAGCCACCGGCATTGATGTGCGCGTGTCGGCTGGCACGCCGCAAGACCTGCTCGGTCGGTTGCGCGCCGATATTCAGCGCGGTGATCGCAGCATCGCCGATGTGTTTCTCGCCATCGACGCGGGCGTGTTATCGCTGGCAGCCAGCGAAGGCTTGCTGATGCCCGTCGAGTCGGAAATCTTGAACGCCAACATCGCCCCCGAATTCCGCGATCCGGATGGGCATTGGTACGGCTTGAGCGTTCGCACGCGCACCGTCGTGTATAATCCCGCCAATGTGACCGAAGATGAACTCGCGGGTTTGAACAGCTACAGCGATCTCGCTGACCCGGTCTGGCAGGGGCGCGTGTGTATGCGTCCGGCAGGACACATCTACACGATCTCGCTGTTCAGCAGCTTGCTCTATCATCTCGGTGAAACCGACGCCACCGCCGCCACACAGGGCATCGTGAACAATGTCAACCGCTATATCAACAGCGACACCAGCCTGATTCAGGCGACCGCCGCGGGCGAGTGTGATGTCACGGTGGTCAATCACTACTATCTCGGTCGGCTGGCCAACGGCAGCGATGACGACCGCGCTGTGTTTGACAGCATCGCCATCCGCTGGATGAATCAGGACGAAAATGGCTTGTTCTTCAACGTCAACGGCGCGGGCATCGTCAAGAACGCCGCCAACTATGATAACGCGCTGCTGTTCATCGAATACATGAGTCAACTGGAAAACCAATGCGGCAGCCCGACCTGCTTCCCCGGCAGCAACTACGAACTGCCCACGCACCCGGAAGCGGAAATCAATGAAACCGTCGCGGGCTTCTTCGAATCGTTCGGAACGCCCACACTTGATCTTGCGTATCCGCTGTGGGACTATGGCGCATATCAAGCGGCGTCAGTCGCCATGCTCGAAACCGCCGGTTTTGGCTTTACCGAAAATTAGCACGCGGCGTCAGGGGCGATCCAGTGGATCGCCCCACGCCCGATCCGACGACTGACGAACGGGATAGAACTCAACAATGAATCTGACGGAACTCATGCAAAGTCGCGTAAAAACTCTGCCCGCCCCTACTCCGGCTTTGCCCGCCAAGCGCGCCCCGCATTGGGTAAGTTGGCTGCTGCCCCTGCTGCTGGTAATCGTCATTTTGCTGCCGCTTGCTGTGCTGCTGCTGCAAGTGTTCAACCTCGATCTTGAGCGTTGGGCGCACATGTGGAACACCTTCCTGCCGCGCGCGCTCAGCAACACATTGACACTGGTCGCGGGGGTTGGCATCGGCACCTTTGCCATCGGCACGGGATTCGCGTGGCTGGTCACAGCGTATGACTTCCCCGGTCGCGTGTGGTTTGATCGTCTGCTGCTGCTGCCGCTGGCGATCCCCGGCTTCATCATGGGTTTCGTCTACGTTTCGATCTTTGAATACGCGGGACCCGTGCAAACAGCGTTACGCGGCTTGTTCGGGTGGGAGCGCAGCGATTACACGTTTCCCAACATCGCCTCGCCCGCCGGACTCATCCTCGTGCTGACGCTGGTGCTGTATCCTTACGTTTACATGCTGGCGCGCACCGCTTTCCGTGAACAACTTGCCAGCAGTTTTGAAGCCGCCCGCGTGATGGGCTACAGCCGCCTGCGGACGTTCGTGCGCTTGGTGCTGCCGTTGGCGTATCCGCAGATCGCTGCTGGCACGATCCTCGCCATGCTCGAAGCGATGACCGATTACGGCACGGTCAGTTATTTCAGTTATCCCACCTTGAGCGAACGCATCGTCGTGCTGTGGAACAGCGAGTTTGATCCCGCCACCGCGACGCAGCTTGCCCTGCTCATGACACTGGTCGCGCTTGCCCTGCTCCTGCTGGAACGGCGGATGCGCGGCAAAGCCAAGTTTTATCAGCACGGTGGGCAAGGACGCCGCCTTGAACGTCAACCGTTGCGCGGCACGGCGCGCGCAGGCGCGGTGATCGCGTGCG
>JBGSRB010000345.1:0-4303 GCA_041737735.1 Anaerolineae bacterium
ACTGTTCGATCCCGGCGATCTGGATCGGCGCGTGCCAGCCGGTCGGCAAGCGCTGCGCCCGATGATCCGCCAAGACGCGCCCGAACCCGAAGTCTTTAGCCCGAACGCGCCCACCCAGATGAGTGCGGGTGCAGCCATGCGCGCCGCCCTGCTCGAAGCGGCGAAAGCCAAAGCCGCAGGCGGACAGCTTCCGCCCGAACTGGCGGAAAAAGCGCTGGCGGCTTCGATGCCAACGTTCAACCCGCTGCGCGAAACGATTGGATCAATCGCGCCGGATGCGCTGCTGGCGCGTTGTTTTCGCCGTAATGAAACTAACTTCGATAAGCTGGCGGTCGATATTCCCAAAATCGATCCGGACGCGCTGCGCCGTTCGGTCGAACACTTCGACGCTGGTCGCATGTTGGATGTGCTGCGGTTGCTGCCCATGCCCACACTGATCATTCATGGGCGGGATGATCAACTCATTCCACCGCCGAATGATGATATTTTGCATTACATCACAGCGGATAAAGAGCATCTGCTGGTGGCGATTTTGCTATCCGGCGTGCGCCACTTCCCGATGATCGAGGATGATCGCTTTATGCGGTTGGCGAATGACTTTCTCGAAATCAGCGAGATCAACCGCTTGGAAGTCAAAGATCGCTGGCGGCGGCGCACCCGCTGATCGCGCTTCCCCTTGAGTCTCCGCTGGCACCCATGAAAGGAACGCCCCATAATGCACGAGATGAAAGCGCTGATTTTCGCCAATGGCGACGTGAACGATGGCGCGATGCTGCGCCGCGCTTTGGAAGTCGCACCACAAGCGCTGATCATCGCGGCGGATGGTGGCGCGCAAACCGCGCTGTTCTTCGGCTTGCGTCCGCATGTGATCATCGGTGACATGGATTCGATCAGCGTTGCCACCGCCGAAGCGATCCCCGACGCTGAGATCATCCGTTTTCCCGAAACGAAAGACGAAACTGATCTGGAGTTAGCGCTAACGTTGGCGGCGGAACGCGGCGCGCTGTGGATTCGCATCATTGGCGCGTTGGGTGGGCGGCTCGATCAATTGATCAGCAACGTGTATCTACTGGCGCTGCCCGCACTGACCGGGCGCGATGTGCGGATTGTGGCGGGCAATCAAGAAGCATGGCTGGCGCATCCCGGCACGACGCGCATTCACGGCGCGCCGGATGATACCGTGTCGCTGATTCCGCTGAGCGGCGTCGTGCGCGGGATTCGTACCGAGCATTTGCGCTATCCACTGAATGGCGAAGATTTATATTTTGGACCTGCGCGCGGCGTCAGCAATCAACTCGAAAGCGATATGGCAACCGTACATTTTGGCGGCGGCGCGCTGTTGATTGTGCATACATTGGGGAAGGCGTAGCGCGTAGGGGCGACGCGCTGGATTGGCGTCGCCCCTACATTGCGATAGTTCAAGGTTAACGCCGTTTAGCTTCGATGCGCTCGAATAATTCACGGGTGGCGGGCGCGGGTTCGATGTTAAAGCGTTCCTTCAGCGTTTCATACAACTTCTGATACTGAATCGCGGCATCATCCAGCATATTCAACGATTCGTACAATTCCATGAGGTGACGGTGCAGGTCTTCGCGTTCCGGTGATTCTTTAACGGCGCGTGCGAAGAAACCGAGCGCCCGCTGATCATCGCCGCGCCGTTGATAGATGCGCGCCAGTTGAATTAGGGCTTGGGCGTAAGTTTGGCGCAGACCTTCGCGGCGTTCTTCAACCCACGGCATATTGATCGTCTGGAGGAACGGCGCTTTGTAGATGTCAACTGCGCGCGTCAGCAGCATGACTTCTTCTTTTTCATTGGTGGCAACCATCGCGCGATCACAGGCTTCTTGGAAGTCCGCAACGTCGTAGTGCCGAACCAGCTTCTCCGACGGCATATAGAATCCGGAATTATACTGCGTTAATTCATAATTCTCGTCGTCGTTAACTTTGAGGCTGATGCGTTCGGTAACTTTGCGCTTGGTCACGTGGAAAACATTCGTCGCTTCTTTAACAGCCAAGTCGGGCCAGAAGGTCGCGAAGATTTCATCACGGGTCAAGAGAGGTCGATCGATGAAGAAGAAGAACAGGTTGCGCGGGAGAGCGCCATCCCAGTTGACAATCGCATCCCCGTTAACTAAAGCATGTCCCTTGCCAAAAGCGTAGACTTCAAGCTGGGGACGCGGTGTTTGCTCGACCCGGAACAGCATGTCGTCGCGGCGCTGTTCAGTGCCTAACACAATCGCATCACTACTCATGACCATATCACGCCATGGTTGATACGTGAGCATGCGACTATTGACCACAAATTGCACATTACTGGGAAGGGTATCGACTAACGTGATGATGAATTGGCGGAAGTCGGCGTCCATCGTGGCACGGTCGAGTTCGTCAATGTACAAAAAGAGCGATTCGCGGTCATAAGCAGCTAAATCGGCGGATAACGCTGCGCCCATTTCAGCGGGCTTGCCTTCAACCAACGCTTCGCGCAAATTCGCGCCAAAACCATCCAGCACACTGTCAAATTCTTCAACCAGACCAGTTAACCAATCCGTGAGGGCAGCTTGGTGATCCGTTATGCGATAGTATAACAAGCCTTCTTTAGCTTTTTCTAGGAAGTAAGCTAAAAACATGGTTCTGAAGTTCGACCACGGATATAAAAGGACGACTTTGCGACCTTCACTCTTGTATCGGAATGACTCGAACGATACATTGGTAACTTTGTGAATCGATGTGACCATGATTGTCCTCAATTACGATTATATGAACAGCGAAAGTTCGGCGCTGGTAGATTGGCGTGCGAAAATTTGACATGTTGGTTGATCTGGGGGCTAAAAGCAGGGGGAGAATGCAAATACTGCTCGATATCAACGACTGCCATTACAAATATGTCCACTATGAGCGCACTTTTTGAGGACATGATTATATACCAAACAGTAAAGAAAGAAAAGAGGGGGGGAATGCACAAATTGAAGGTAAAATTTTGGTGACTTGCACCATCGCTTTATGTCTTTCCCTTGCGCAAAAACAAGCACTTTTGGAGTTGTTAATGTGAAGCGAAGTTTAAGTAAAGTTTAACAACCGTTCCTGTATTAATCTTATCATACTTTGTACTCAGAACACAAGTTATAATTTGTCAACATTTTGTGCGAACATGTGCAAGCTATAAAGGGGAACAGATCATCGCTGGTTTACGTAACTTGAAACTGCCTGCGCTCTTACTCGAAGTTGGGTTGATCGCCGCCTTAATCGTCGCGTTCTGGTTTCCCGACCCGGCGCGCATTCAAGCGCTGTGGCTGCTGGTGCCTGTGTTGATTTTACGTTTGTTGGTCACGCGCCGTTTGACGGCTGAACCCGTGAGCGCATTAATGTATCTTGTGTTCATCGCTTTAGCCATGTGGAACGTCAGCGCCGCGCCCTACACCTATGGCGATTACATCAGCGGGCGCGCGATCATGGGGGCGATGGTCGCCATCAGCGTGACGGCGTGGGCGCGCACACTCGGTTCGTTGACGCCGCTGGTATGGCTGCTGTTAGCGTTGGGTGCGTTAGTCGGCGTGCTGGGCGTGGGATCGGCACAGTTCACGTCAAAATCGAGCCAGATGCAATTTCTGGTCGATCTCATGCCGGTGGTGCGCGGCTTTCCGGGGGCTGAACGCGGCTTCAACGTAAACGAGATCGGCGGGGCGCTGGCGTGGTTAGCGCCCTTCGCAGCGGGCATGATGATCGTGGCATGGCGTGATCGGCTCACACCCCTCTTGCGTTGGCTGGCGGTGAGCGTGTTCGCGCTGCTGGCGCTCGGCTTGTTTTTGGGACAAAGCCGCATGGCAATTCTCGGCACAGTGATCGCGCTGGCGGGTTTGTTCGCCGTGTTGATCCCACAGGGTCGCTGGCGCTGGATCGCGTTCGCGCTGCTGGCGCTGTTCGCTGCTGTCCAGATCGGGGTTGTGGCGCGCATCTTCACCACTGCCGACGATGCACAAGCGTTAGCGACACGTGATGAAGCGAGCTTTGAGGCGCGCTTACGCATTTTCGGCAGCGTGATCGACATTTTGCGCGATCACCCGCTGTCGGGCGTGGGCATTAACCAGCTCCGCAGCCGCCCCGTGCGCGCGCTCTATCCGGTTGAGGGTTATCCGGTGGGTGGGCAAATTCTGCCGCACGCGCACAACGAAATTCTGCACATGGGCGCGGACATGGGCTTGCCCGGCATCGCGCTGTATCTCGCTTGGAACGCGCTGGCGTTGTGGCATCTGTGGCGCGGGTGGCGCGATGGTGTGCCGTTCGCGCGCGGGGTGGCGGCGTCGGT
>JBGSRB010000404.1:0-2269 GCA_041737735.1 Anaerolineae bacterium
CCTAGCGCTGCTGAGCGCGCGGGTAATCGAAGCCTTGCAGCGCTTCCGTGATGCCCGCCGCCAGCGTCAGCGCATGAAAGCGGCGCGGCGCGCGCAGAAATTTCACGGTCATCAGGCGCAAGGTGGTGAACAACAAGCCCACCAGATACATGCGCTGGGCAGCGACCAGATCAAGATGATGTTCCGGATTCAGCGCCAAGCGGCGGATGGTCATGATGGTGTTGTGCGCCTTGACCACCGCTGAGTTAGTGATCAGGTCAAGCGGCAGTTCGGGGAATAGATCGCCCGGTTGCGCGAACAACGCGCGCGACCATGCCAGCAGTGTGCGTCCGTCGGTGATCGTGTTGACTTCGACCAGCAGCGCGGCTTCCAAGGCGATGTAATCGTGCAGCAGCGCGCCGCGTCCCGTGTTGGCGAAATCGATCAGCCATGTTTCATCGCGGTGATCAACCAGCACATTGTGCGCGTGCAAGTCGCCGTGAATGATGCTTTCGTGATACGCGCCGGTGAAATCGGCGGTCAGCGCATACTCCACCGGATTCGCCAGCGGCATTCCGGTGGGTAACCAGAATTTACGCTTGTTCGACGGGCGCACAATCGCTCGCACGCGCGTGAGCAGGTCGGTGAGCGTGGTGTGCAGTTCGTCGGCGTTGAGGCGCAGCAAGTCGGTATACACCGCGCGCAGATCGGCATTTTCGCGGTAGGTTTTGGTGCTGCCGTGCTGGTTGAGCAGGGTTTCGCCATACAGGTTATGCAGCACTTGATCGATGCGCGCTTGATCATCGGTGTGGTGGAAGAACTGCGCGAAATCTTGCACGACGCCGCCCATGCCCAAGAAGGTGTACAACATGCCGCCAATGGAACGGGTGCGGCGCACCGGCATGATCGCCGTCGGGCAGCGATTGTTGGTCACGCGCCCTTCGATAAATTCGCGGTAACGTTTGACCTCGCGCTCGATCAGCGGATATTCGCCCAACTTGACGATGGTCAGCGCACCGGGTCCGTCGGCTTTGTAGGGCGCGGCGCGCAGCACCACCGCCTTACTCGCGCCCTGCTGTTCCACCGACACCGAACTGATTTCGACCCGCTGCCAGCCGACGAACAGCTTACGCACCAATTCTTCGATCTCGCGTTCAAGCTGTGCGCGCGGCGGCGACACAGCAGGCGTAAAGCGTAAGCGCTGTGGCAGCAGGCTCAGCAGGTGATCGGCGTCGATCACGGTCAGCGCCCAGTTGATATGCACCACTTCCTCAAACACGCGCGCCACCGTCGCCGGAAGCTGCGTGAGATGGGCTGGCACTTTAGTCAGAAAATCGGATGCGGGCGGGTGGCTGTTCTCGCGCACCGGATCGGCAAGTTGTGCCGTCGCTAACGGCTTCAACGCCTGCATGACCACATCGTATTCCGCGTGTTGGGTGAGGACGATCACGCCTGTCGACGGATCGCGCGCGCGAATGTGCGCCATCAAGCGCAGCCCATCGCGGTTATGCGGATCATGTTCATCCAGCCGCACATCGATCACCGCGACGTGAAAACAACGCTGCTCAAACAGTGCCAGCGCGTCGCTATAATTGGTGGCGCTTTCCACGACGAACCCCTCAGACGTCAACAACGTCGCCAGCACCTTGAGCAGCGCGCGGTCGTCATCGACGAGTAAGACATGGCACTTGGAGGCGTACGGGTAGCGCAGTTGCATGAGTGTCGGTTTCGTTTGAATCATCTACACATAGTATAGACCAAAACCAAACGTTTGTTGGGTAAAATTTACATTTTAATGTTATGACTCCGTGTCGTCGGCATCGGCGGCGGCGTGCGCAAGCTGCTTGATCTTGCCGAATGTTTCCACCCATGAGGGCTTACTCAAGCCCAATTGTTCGCGGATGGCGTCAGGATCGACGCCCGCGCGATAGGCTTGCACGGCGCACGTCCAGCGCAGCATCTCAAACGAGATTTTCTTATCCATGCCCGCGAGCGTGCCAATGTGTTCCAGAATGTATTCGAGATTGCGCGCCGTGCAGGTGAACAACGTCGCTTGCGGGTTGTACTGCGCGCGGTAGGCGTCGTAAGCGTCGAATAACGCCTCATCCAGCGCAATATGCCGTTCTTTGTAGACATCTTTCGCGTTCTTCGAGCGAATGATCAACAGCGGCGGCGTGCGCTGCATATCCGCCGGAGTCAGGCGCATGGCTTCGGCTTTCTTGATGCCCGTGCTGAGGATCAGCCGAAACAGCAGATCAGGGCGCGCGTCGGGCTTTTCGGCGCGGCGCAG
>JBGSRB010000422.1:0-1595 GCA_041737735.1 Anaerolineae bacterium
GTTCAGCGCTGGTTGACGCGGGCGGCGCATCCAGCAGCCCGGCGGCGCGCCCTGCCAGCACAATGCCCGCGCCGATGGCGAGAAACAGCACCGTACCGATCAGCGCGACGCCGATCACTGTGAAGATCGCGCCGAACAGCGAACCATCGCCCGCAGGCGCGGCGAGATCATCGCCGTCATCATCGGCAAACGGATCATCATCAACTTCACCCGCAAACGGATCGTTCGCGTCGTCATCATCCAGATACAGATCGTCGAGTTCGTCGCTGCCGCGTTTCGCCATCAGGCATCCCCTGTCGCAAGCGGCGCGCGTGCTTCAGCGCGCCATCGAGTAAAAGCAGGCTGATGGCGAAAATCTCCAGCCGATAGCGCCACAAAAACGGCACGCCGAAGAAGATGAATACCACCAGCGAATACATCAATAACGAACCGCCCGCGCCTTCCAAGAACGGAGCAGTCGCAAATAACGTTGTCGGTGTGTTGCCGAGCGCGTGAATTCCGATGACCACGAACAGGTTATCGGTACGCGCGTAGATCACCGTGAACAGCACGCCCCAACCGAGCAGCATCAGCAGATCGACGGCGATCGCGTCTTGAGGCATGCCCAAGTAGATGCGGTTGGGAATGTGCGCCAGCGCGAAAATGCCCTGTGACACCAGCAGCGCCGCGATCAAACGCCACGCCGCGCCCAAGCCCCGCCAGCGCAAATACAACTGCGGAAAAAGAAAGCCGCGATAGGCGATTTCTTCAAACAGCGCGTTGCCGAATAGCTGCGTCAGCACCATGCCGATCAGAATGTACATGCCCGCGCTGTTCCACACGGACGCGACCTGCACTTCGCCATACGTCAGCCAGCCCGCCAGCGCGTGGATGATCTGCGCCGCCGCCCACAATCCGAACGTGACCAGCACACCCAATGGAATCCGGTTTAGCACCAAGCCGACATCATATGCGCGCAGATCGCCATAGCGCAGGATGATCCGCACGACGATCACGCCGATGAACGCCAAGTTGGCGATCAATGAGCCGGTCAGCAAGCCGCCCGTCGCGCTTGCCAACGGACGAAATGTGTCGCCCGCGAACAAGACCAGATTGATCACCGCTGCCAGCACGAAATGCACCGCGATGAAGCGCCAGATCGTGCCGCTGCGTGCTTGACGAATCGGTTCCATATGCCTCTCGTGTGGTCAATTGTGCTGTCTATCCGTCATTGTAACATCACATCCAACGGCGTGCATGATGATCAGGGGAACACGGCGCGCGTCAACAGCCGAACGGAACGGTGATGTTAAACGGTGTGCCGATCTCGTGCAGGTCATAACGCAGGATCACCTGACCGCTGACGGGCAGCGCGCGGTCGAAGATCACGACATTATCAATCGTGAGATTGAGATAAAAGCGCACCACGACACCGTGTTCGGGCGCTAACCACAATTCGCCACTTTCGAGCGTGACCACACCATCATCGGCGGGACGCAGCGCGGGCAGCACGAGATCATCCGCCGTGAAGCTGTACAGATACACCTCCGCGCCGTTGATGGTCGCGCGGCGTCCAGCGGGCATGGCGTTCCGCACGCCACCCAACAGCTCGCCCG
>JBGSRB010000430.1:0-5761 GCA_041737735.1 Anaerolineae bacterium
TGCCCGCGAACGCGCCGCTGAGCATCAACGCGATGTAGCGCATCTGCGTCACGCGGACGCCGACCGACTGCGCCGCCGCCGGATTTTCACCCGTCGCGCGCAGACGCATCCCGAAGGGGGTGCGATAGAGCAGAAACCAGACGAAGATCATCGACCCGAACGCCAACCACGTCATTACGCTTTGATTGTTGAACACCTGATAGACAAACGCGCCGATCAGCGGAATGTCGTTGATGAACGCCGGCAGTTGCACAAAGGGCATGGTCAGGCTGGCGAGTGTGCTGGTGTTGCCGCGATCCCCGGTTAGCTCGAACATGATGGCGACTGTTCCCGCCGATCCCAAGATGTTGAGCGCGATACCCGACAGGATCAAGTCGGCTTTCAGGCGCAGATGCAAGAAGCCCAACAGCAGCGCCAGCATCACGCCCATGAACACGCCGCCCGCCAAACCGAGCCACGGACCCACTGCCGCGCCGACTTCCGCGCCGAACCACTGCGACGCATATGCGCTTAGCACGACGCCCGTGAACGCCGCCACCAGCATCGTGCCTTCTAAGCCGATGTTGATCACGCCCGCGCGATCCGACACCAGCGCGCCCAACGACGGCAGCAGGATCGGCGTCGTCACGCGCAGGATCGACGCCAGAAACGCCGCGCTGAAAATCCCTTGAATGACATTCTCAAACACGGGCGGTTTCCTCCGTCGGCGGGTTGATCAAACGAGTCGCTGCTTGCACGCTGGCATCATCATCCGCTGCTTCGGTGCGCCGCCGCTGGAACACGGTCAGCAGCGCTTCCGCCGTGATCAGCAGGATGATGACCGCCTGAATGATACGCACCACTTCAAAACTCACGTTCGCGTCGCGCTCCATGAATTGCGCGCCCGCCCGCAGATACGCATAGAGCAAGCCCGTGAATGGGATCACCAACGGGTTATTGCGCGCCAGCAGCGCGACAACGACGCCCTCAAACGCCAACCCAAGCGAGATGTTGAGGATCAACATGCGATGGATGCCCATGCTCAAGTGCGCGCCCGCCAAGCCCGCGACAATGCCACTGACCGCCATCGCCAGCATGATCGTGCGCCGCGTGTTCACGCCGCCGTAATCGGCAAATTTGCGATTGATGCCCACCATGCGAATCTCGTAGCCCAACGGCGTCCGCGTGATCAGCAGCCACACCGCCAGCACCGCGATGATCACCATGAACACGGCAATCGTCACCTGTGTGCCAGCCACCAGCGGCGGGAATTGTCCCGCTAACGGAAATTGCGGCGATGCCACATAACCCGCATCCGGCGCTTTGAGTTCAAATGTCAGCACCAGCTCGTAGAAGCGCACCGCGATCACGTTGAGCATGAGCGTGGCGACCAGTTCATTCGCGCCGAGATAGGCTTTCAGCACGCCGGGGACTAAGCCCCACAGGAAGCCCGCCGTCATCGCCGCGATCACCGCCAGCGGGATGATCAGCCACGGCGACAGCGTGCCAGCATTGAGCGCGATCATGCCCGACACCAGCGCGCCGAAATACAATTGACCTTCCGCGCCCAAGCTGAATTGGCGCGCGCGAAAGACAATCGCAATCGCCAAGCCGACGAGGATCAGCGTTACCGCGTCTTGAATCCACACTGCCCAGCGATTCACGCGCCCTAACGCGCCTAACAGAAAGGCATCATACGCGCGGATGGTCGCTTCGAACGACTCGCCCACGATCAAGCCCGTGCCGAGTGTTTCCGGTCGCGTAACTAGTGTGTAGACGCCATCGGCGGGCAGCGTGAAATCCGCGATCACGGCGTCGTTGGCGCTGCGCAGTTGATCGCTAAAGCGCGCGAGATCATCTTCCGTCGCAGAGTCAGCGCGCGCCAGCACCGATCCATCGGGGGCGCGCAGTTCAAGTTCGAGATTGACTTCCGAACGGCGGTTCGCGGCGAACGCCAGCGGATTGATCGTGTCGCCTGCGCGCCCGCTGAAGGTGTAGGTCGCTTCGGTCAGGGGTTCGCGCACATTTGGGCGGTTGAATTCGCCGCCCGCTTCTTCACCGTAAGCGAGATCAAGATCATCACTTGCGACGGGTTCGGCGTCGCTGATCACCATCACGGTGAAATCGCCGCGTGTGAGGCGCTGCGCTATGTCGAGATTGAAGATCATCGTCATGACGAAGCCGAACAGCAGCGCGACGATCACCGTGATCGTCACGCGCAGGGCGTTCCAACGCAGTTGCCACACGAATAAGCCCACGCTGACGCCCACCAGCGCGTTGACGAACAACAGGCTGACATAATCGGGCGTGGCGGTGATCGACTCAACCAGCTCGTTGATTGATCCGCCGCCGAACAAGCGATAATTGATGAACGCCGCCATCACCAGCGCCGCCACCAGCGCGATCAGCGGCAGCAGCAGGCGCAGGGGTGCGGGGGGAGCTGAAGCGGGTGGGCGCGCGGTCATTGCCAAGTTTCCATTTCTGCGGCTGACTGCTTGTGAGCGCCGAGCATGTACAAGCCGAGTTGTTCTTCGGTCAGGTCGGGCGTATTGGGCAGCAGCGCGACGATTTCGCCGTTGTACATCACCATGATGCGATCCGCCAGTTTCATCACTTCTTGCAGGTCAGCCGACACCAGCAAAATCGCCAAGCCTTCGCTGCGCTTGTTGACCAACTGCTGATGAATGAACTCAATCGCGCCAATATCCACGCCGCGCGTGGGTTGCGCCGCGATCAGCAGGCGCGGGGATGACGAAAACTCGCGCGCGACGATCACCTTCTGCATGTTGCCGCCCGACAGCGCCGCCAGCGGCACATCGCAATTTTGCGCGATGATGTTGAACTCGCGGATCATGCTTGCGCCGTTCGCGCGAATCAGGTTCGGTTGCAGCAGCGCGCGCTGCGTGAACGGTTCGCGGTAGTAGCGGTCGATGATCAGGTTATCGGAAATACACGCATCGCCCGCTACGCCGTTAGTCAGGCGATCTTCGGGGATGTGCGCCACATGCGACTCGCGCACGCGGCGGGGACCATGTCCCGCAATCGACGCGCCGTTGACGTGCGCCTCACCCGCTGTCGGGGCGCGTAAGCCGGTCAGCACTTCGACCAGTTCGGTTTGTCCGTTGCCTTCCACGCCCGCGATGCCGAGAATCTCGCCCTCATGCACATTGAAACTCATGTGCTTGACCAGCGCGCGCCCCGCTTCATTGGCGTAAGTCAGTTCGCGCACTTCCAGCACGGGCTTGCCGCGCTGCACGGGCGGCTTATCCACGACCATGAACACTTCGCGCCCGACCATCATGCGCGCGAGTTCGGGGATGCTGGTGTCGCGCGTGTTGACCGTGCCGACGGTGTGCGAATCGCGCATGACCGTCACGCGGTCGCTGATCTCCATGACTTCGCGCAGCTTATGCGTGATGAAGATCACGGTTTTGCCTTCTGCGATCAGGTTGCGAATCGCGTTGAACAGATCGGTGGTCTCGCCCGGCGTGAGGACGGCGGTCGGTTCATCAAGAATGAGAATTTGCGCGCCACGATACAGCGCCTTGAGAATCTCGACGCGCTGGCGCATCCCCACTGGCACGCTATCGACTTTGGCGGTCGGGTCAACGTGCAAGCCGTAGGTTTGCGCCAACTTCTGCGTATCGGCAATGGCTTGCTTGCGGTCGAGCTGCATCCCCTTGCGCGGTTCGCTGCCCAACACGATATTTTCCGCGATGGTGAACGAGTCGATCAGCATGAAGTTTTGATGCACCATGCCGATGCCGTGCGCGATAGCGTGCTGCGGGTTGTCGATGTGGACGGGTTCGCCGCGCACGAAGATGTGTCCGCTGGTGGGGGTTTCCAAGCCGTAGAGCATCTTCATCAGCGTGGATTTGCCCGCGCCGTTTTCCCCGACGATGGCGTGAATCTCGCCTTGCACCACATCCAGCGTGACGTTGTGATTCGCGCGCACGCCGTTGGGGTAAACTTTCGTGATGTTGCGCGCTTCTAATAAAGTCATTTTGGGGTGTCCTGAAACAAGATTTTACATGCAGGCAGGTTGAAGGTGCAGCAGGATGATGGGTAAGACCGCGCCGCTTGACCCCAACCCCACCCCTAACCCCTCCCCGAATTCGGAGAGGGGAACATTGCCCCGCGTGTTTCCCAGACAACGGCTGTTCTTGTCGGAAGAACGCTTAGCCACTGATACGACTAGCGGCGACAACCGCTTTCTCCCCCTCTCCGAATGTTGCCTTCGGCAAGCGCAGGCTAACGGGGAGGGGGAGGCAACCGAAGGTTGCGGGGGGTGGGGTCAAACGTGTGTGTCGTCTTACTCCATAAATTCGCTGGCGTCGAACATGCTTTCCGGCATGGCGTCGCAGCCCTGACCCACGACTGCCGCTTCGCCTTCAGGCGCAAACACAGTGTTCACGGTGATGTCGCCCGCGATCACGGCGGCTTCGACCGCTGCGATCAGGTCTTGCACGTTCTGGGGCGTGCTGGCGAAGTAAATATCGTTATACGCCAAGCCAACGCCGCCTTCTTCGATGCCGAGCGCTTCCGTTTCACCGACCAGCAGTTCGCCATCCAGATACAGCCCGATGGCGCGGTAGATCGAGTTATCGACGTTCTTCATCATGCTGGTGAGAATGCGATCCGCGCGTTCCGGCGCTGTTTCCTGAATGATCAGCGCTTGGTCGCTGTCCACGCCGATAGCGAAGTGTCCACGCTCGGCGGCGGCTTCAAAGACGCCTTCACCCGTGCCGCCCGCGATCTGGAACACGATGTCGGCGTTCTGCTCGTACATCGCCAGCGTGATTTCCTTGCCGCGCGCCGGGTCATTCCAGCCGCCTGCATATTGCACCAACACTTGCGACTCCGGGTTGACCAAGCACGCGCCTTGTTCGTAACCGACGATGAAGTCGTTGATCACGGGGATGTCTTGTCCGCCGATAGCGCCCAGCAGCGCCGCATCGTTGAAGCCTTCAACATCGCTCAGCGTCATCGCGGCGGCGTACACACCCGCGAGGAACGAGCCTTCATTTTGCTTGTAGACCACCGAATAGACGTTGACGCAACCATCAACGCACTGCTCAGGATCATCGTAAGCCGCGCCCGCGTCGAACTGGATGAACACCTTGTCAGGATACAGGTGCGCGCGGCGCGAGAGGAACTCGACCATCTGGAACGTGCCGACGATCATCACGTCATAGCTGTCCACGTCGGACATGGCATCGTTCAAGCCGCTTTCCCAGTTGGCAGGGTCAACGCCCAACTCAATCGTGTTGACATCGACATCGTACTCGTCCATCGCGCGCTCGACGCCGCGCTGACCGGAGTCGAAGAACGATTTATCGCCCAACACACCGTTGACCACATACGTGATTTGCAGCGGCTCATCCTGCGCGAAGGCAAGCGACGCCGTGAGAACGAACATTAGACTAATTGCGAGCAGCAGAGCTGTATATTTACGTGCCACGATGATTCAATCCTTTTCTTTAAAAAACCAGAAGCGTTGTAATCTTTGCCGATTAATGTACTGAATGCGCTGGCAATTGTCAATCAAATTCATGCCGCGCGCATTGTCATAAGCATACCATCACGCCCGGCTGACCGCGTATAACGCCGCGCCCGTCAAGCCTGCATCATCCGCCAGCGCCGCCAAGCGGATCAAGTCGTCGTGGTAAAACGCGGGATCGAGCAGGTTAGCGATCAAGCTGGCTTTAGCGGGTGTCAGTAGCAGATCGCCCAAGCGCGTCACGCTGCCGCCCAACGCAAGCGCCGCCGGATTAAACAGATG
>JBGSRB010000451.1:0-1798 GCA_041737735.1 Anaerolineae bacterium
CGATCTGGCAGGTGATCAGCGTGTGGGCGGTCAGCGATCCGCTGGTGGCAGACAGCGCCTCGACGCTGTTCGCGCCGTTCGCCCACGTGTTTGATGATCAGGGCGCGCGCGTGTTGATCGTCGATGGTGGCGCGGTGGCGGGTTATCTGTGGAACGCGGGCGATCTGCACATTCACCGCATGACCGTGCAACTCCCTGCTGACGCGCCCGCAGGCGACTATCGCGTTGCGGTCGGACAGTACGACGCGGATCGGCAGCGCAGCGCGATCTTCATCACGCCGGAAGGCGCTTACGTGCCAACGTTAGATGTGGGCGGCTTTACGCACGAGTGACACGATGATGATAGATGTCATATCCGTTTGCGCGCTGATGATGGTATAGTCAATAACGTGATGACAGTCGAAGCCAAAGGCGAAAGCACGCGATGACGAACATCCCCAATCTTGCCCCCACGCCCCTGCGGGTGGCGATCATCGGTTCGGGTCCGTCGGCGTTTTACGCGGCGGATCATCTGCAAAAATCCGGCTTACCCATTGAAATTGATATGTTCGAGCGCTTGCCCACACCCTACGGGTTGGTGCGCGGCGGCGTCGCGCCTGATCACCCGAAGATCAAAACGGTGACAGCGGTCTATGAGAAGATCGCGCTGCGGGCGGGCTTCCGCTTCTTCGGCAATGTCACGTTCGGCGTCGATGTGACGCACGCCGATCTGCGTCAGCACTACCACGCGATCATTTACGGCGTGGGCGCGCAAACCGATCGGCGCATGGGCATTCCCGGCGAGGAATTAAGCGGCAGCCACGCGGCGACGGAATTTGTAGGCTGGTATAACGCGCATCCTGATTACCGTGATCTCAGCTTCGATCTGACGCAGCAAGCGGTCGCGGTGATCGGCAATGGCAACGTGGCGATGGATGTCGCGCGGATTCTCGCCAGCAACCATGAAGAATTGGCGCAAACCGACATCGCAGATTACGCGCTGGAAGCACTCACGCACAGCCACGTGACTGATATTTACGTGATCGGGCGGCGCGGGATCGCGCAGGCGGCGTTCACGAACCCGGAACTCAAAGAATTGGGCGAGCTTGCCGATGCCGATGTCGTCGTGCGCCCGCAGGATGCCGAGCTTGATCCACTCAGCCGCACGTTCATCATGGAAGTGAACGACCGCAACGCCGAGCGCAACGTGCAAACGCTGCTGCGTTATCAGGCGGATGGCATTCAGGGCAAGCGCAAGCGGATTCATATGCGCTTTCTCGAAGCGCCCGTCCAGTTGATCGGCACGGAACACGTCGAAGCCATCGAGATCATGCGGAATGAACTGGTTCAAGCCGACGACGGATCGCTGCGTCCGCGCGCGACCGGTCAAAGCGAGATTTTGCCCGTTGGCTTGGTCTTTCGCTCAATTGGGTATCGCGGGGTGGCGCTGCCCGATGTGCCGTTTGATGAGCGCAAAGGCGTGATCCCCAATGAGAGTGGGCGCGTGATCACGACCGCAGGCGCGCTGACGGGCGAATACGTCGTCGGCTGGATCAAGCGGGGTCCTTCGGGCATCATCGGCACGAACAAGCCTGACGCGCAAGCAACGGTCGATCTGCTGATCGCTGATGCGCAAATAGGCGGGCTGACTCAGCCGGAACACGACGCCAGCGCCGCGATCCCGCAGTTGTTGCACGCGCGCGGCGTGCGTTATGTCACGTTTGCCGATTGGCAGCGGCTCGACGCGCTCGAACAACAGCGCGGCGCGCAACAGCAGCGCCCGCGCATCAAGTTCAGCCGCGTGGACGAAATGCTCGCC
>JBGSRB010000478.1:0-1823 GCA_041737735.1 Anaerolineae bacterium
TCAAAGCCGATCACACCGCGCGCGGCGGCGAGTTCTTGCGGCGCGAACAGCGGAATATATGCCAGATCATCCACGATCAGCGCGCTGATCTCCCGATATAAATCGGCGCGCTGATCGACCGCACACATGCCGCTGGTATTCGCCTGTTCATACAGGCGCGTCACGTCGTCGTTGCGATAGGATGTGACATTGTAAATCGCCGGAAACGGGCGCAATTGATCGCCTGCGGGTGTGAAGCGCAGTCGTTGATCGGGATTCAGTGGATATTCACCTTGCCCCGTTCGGTGGATAAAAGCATCAAAGCTCTGCACGCCCAATTCGCCAACATCGCGCTCCTGTCGATCCACACTCACACCGATGCGCGCCCACTGCGTTTGAATCAGGGCGCTCAACACGCGCTGCACCGGATCGTTCCCTTCAAAGACCAACGCGACGATCAACGGTTGATCCTGCCGTGCAAATTCGCACGCGACGCACTCGCGCACGCCGTCGCCGTTCCAGTCGCGCCAGCCCGACTCATCGAGCAGCGCCGCTGCCGCTTCAAGATCGAACGGCAACAACGGAATCGAGTCGTCAAATGCCCACGATAACGGTGCTTGCAGTGCTGGCACGCGCGTACCGTAACCCTGCACCGAACCAGCAATCAGCGCATCGACATCCAGCGCCAACGCCAGCGCCCGCCGCACGCGCGGATCAGCAAAGTATGGGTGATTCCCCTGCTCCAATTCAACGCCATCTTCATCGACATGCGGTTGCGGATCGTTCGGGTCAGCCCAATTCAAGCCGATGGCATAAGCTGTGCGCCCCTCATGAATAACCGTGTGCGCGTCTGGCAGCGCCAGCAGATCGCGCCAATATTCATACGGCGGATTGATCAATACATTCAGTTCGCCATCGATAAAGCGCTGGACATTCTCAGCCGCGCGCCGGAAAACTTGATCCACGCGCACATCAATGCCATTGACGGTGAAATCACGCGGGTGCGCATCAACCGTCACGTTGAAGCCTTCTAGCACAACGGGTAAAGTTTCATAGTAGGCGCTGATGGCATTCACGCTCATCAACCGTTGTTCGCGCAGTTCGACCCATTGGGCGTAAAAATCGCCGCCGCGCGTGAAAATGGTTTCCGCCGCTGTGCGCAGTTCCGGCGCGATGATGTGCGCAGGCGCAATGGTGTGCAGCGCCGTCGTGTGCTGGATCAAGTCGAGGTAATAACAGCCCGCGCTGCGAAACGCAAACGTGATCGCGTCCTCATCGTACACAGCCGCCGCGCTGATATAAAAACTCGGCGCTAATTCGCGCGGCGCTACTAAAAATCCTGCCAGCACGTCATACGCCGTCACCGGCGTGCCATCGCTCCAGCGCAGATCATCGCGCAGAGTGAATGTGACCAACAGTTCAGCTTGCACGACGCCATCCGCATCGGTGATGGTGCGCGTTGCTTCCGTCCAATCGAGCGCTAAGGCGGTGCTGTCGGGGCGGGCGCGCACGAACACCCCCGCCCCCCAATCGACATCCAAGAGGCTCGGTAGCGCCAACAGCGGCGGACTGGATGCTACGCGCAGCAGACCGCCGCCAGCATCATCCTGCGCGCGGATGCTCAAGGGCAAACACAAGATCAGCAGTGCGATCAGCAGCAGCTTGCGCATCATGATCGCCCCTTTCACCGTTCCGCCGGAATCAGCAGCGCTAGCCATCCGCCAAACTCACCCGTGACCGTCGCGCGATTGAGCGCGTCCAGCGTCACCGATGATCCGCCGCCCGGCACGGGGACAGCTTCACCCGCCAGCGTCGTGAACTGCGCGTAATTTTGCACCGCCAAC
>JBGSRB010000505.1:0-2561 GCA_041737735.1 Anaerolineae bacterium
CCAAAGCCCACCCGCGCGCACAGCACCATCCGCGCCTGCTCCGCTTGACGAGCGCGGTGAAACGCGCATCAAGATGTCGCGCCGCCGCCGCACCATCGCGCAGCGCTTGGTCGAAGCGCAGCATAACGCCGCCATGCTGACCACCTTCAACGAGATCGACATGAGCGCGGTCATGGAACTGCGCGCGCGTCGCAAAGATTCATTCAAAGAGCGACACGGCGTCGGACTCGGTTTATCGTCATTTTTTGTGAAAGCCGCGATTGGCGCGCTTAAGTTTCAGCCGCGCCTCAATGCGGAAATTCAAGGCGAAGAAATCGTCACCAAAGCCTACTATGATATTGGCGTCGCCATCGGCGCGGAGGACGGCTTGGTCGTTCCGGTGCTGCGCGACGCGGATCGCCTGTCATTCGCGCAGATCGAGCAGGCGATCAAAGATTTCGCCAAGCAAGCCACTGACAACACGCTAACGCTTGAAGCGCTCAAAGGTGGCACGTTCACGATCACCAACGGCGGCGTGTTCGGCTCGATGCTCAGTACGCCGATCCTCAACGCGCCGCAGGTTGGCATTCTCGGCTTGCACAAGATCGAAGATCGTCCGGTGGCGCTCAAGGGCGAAGTCGTGATCCGCCCGATGATGTATGTCGCGCTCAGCTATGATCATCGCATCGTCGATGGACGCGAAGCCGTGCAATTTCTCGTGCGCGTCAAAGAATTGATCGAAGACCCTGAAAGCCTACTGATCGACGGGTAAAACCCTCTGTGCGTAGGGGCGGCGTTAAGTCTCCGCCCCTCGCATTAAATCACCTACTTGACTACGCGAAGATCACGGTTTTGTTCTTATAGACCAACACCTGCCGCCGCAGGTGATACCAGATCGCGCGCGCCAGCACCAGCTTCTCGACATCCTGCCCTTTGCGCACCAAGTCCTCAATCGAGTCTTTGTGATTCACACGGATCGTCTCTTGCTCGATGATGGGACCCGCGTCAAGATCAGCCGTCACGTAATGGCTGGTCGCGCCGATAATCTTGACACCGCGCGCGTGTGCCGCGTGATACGGTTTCGCGCCGATGAACGCGGGCAGAAACGAGTGATGAATATTGATGATGCGATTCGGGAATGCTTCGACAAATTCCCCGGTGAGAATTTGCATATAGCGCGCCAACACCACCAACTCGATCTCGTGTTCACGCAGCAGCGCGATCTGCGCGACTTCTTGTGCGGGCTTATTGTCTTTATTCACATCGAACTGCACAAATGGGATGTTGAATTGCTGCGCCACGGGCTGCAACGCCGCGTGATTGCTGACAATCAGCGGAATTTGTACGCGCCACTCGCCTGAATGCCAGCGCGAAAGGATGTCGTATAAACAGTGCGACTGCTTACTGACGAACAACGCCAGACGTGGCGCTTCATCAGAAAAGTGCAGCGCGAACGTCATCTTAAATTGATCGGCAAGTGGCTGAAACTGCGCCGCGATCTCAGCACGCGGGATGGTGAAGCCGTCTAAACTCCACTCTAGGCGCATGAAGAACACATTTTCCGCTGCATCAACATGCTGATCAAGCGCGATAATATTGCCCTGCTGCGCGAGGATGAACGCGGTCACCGACGCGATCAAGCCACGTTGATCCGGACACGAAATGAGTAAAATCGCTGAGGTCATGATCGCTTTCTAGGTGTGTACCGTGTGAGAATCAGAGGTTGAACTGAGTCAGGCGCGCAACCGTTCGCGCAACCCTGAGAAGCGCTGCGCCACCTTGTTATTGCCCACCGCCATATGGATCGCGCGACGGCTGCCCACCAGCACCACCAACTGCTTGGCGCGCGTGACAGCGGTATACAATAAATTGCGCTGAAGCATCATGTAATGCTGCGTCATTACGGGCATCACCACCACCGGATACTCTGATCCCTGACTGCGGTGCGTGCTGATGCAATAAGCGTGGATCAATTCGTCAGCTTCGACGAAATCGTAAAAGACATACTCGTTATCGAAATTGACCTCAAACGTCTGATCGGTGAAGTCGATCCCTTCGATGCGTCCAATGTCGCCGTTGAACACCTCTTTATCGTAGTTGTTGCGCGTTTGCATCACTTTATCGCCCGCGCGAAACAACTTCCCGCCAATCTTCTTTTCGGCGGTGCGCGCACTGCCGTTGAGCGCGCGTTGCAGTGCTTCGTTCAGCGCGTTCACGCCCACAGGCCCGCGATACATCGGCGCGATAACCTGCACATCGCGCGGATCGACGCCGAAGCGCTGCGGCAACCGGTTGGCGACAATATCGACCACCAACTCACCCGCGCGCACCGGATCATCTTCCCCGAAGAAGAAAAAGTCTGTGCTGCGGTTATCCATGTGCGGCGCTTCGCCATCGTTGATGCGGTGCGCGTTGACGATGATATGACTCGCTTCATCCTGACGGAAGATCACATCTAAGCGCGTGACGTGCGCGCGTCCGCTGGCGATCACGTCGCGCAGCACATTTCCCGCGCCCACGCTGGGCAGTTGATCGACATCACCCACCAGCATAATGTGTGCTTCCGGCTTGACCGCTTTCAG
>JBGSRB010000506.1:0-6472 GCA_041737735.1 Anaerolineae bacterium
CCGGTGTTGGGCGCGACGCTGGCATTGATCGCGGCGGCGGCTGTGTCGGTCTACATGGTGATCGGGCGCAAGGTGCGCGCCACGCTGTCGCTGCTGCCCTATATCTGGCTGGTGTATGGGTTTGCGGCGCTGTTTTTGCTGGGTTATCTGCTGATCAGCGCGACGCCGATCACGGGTTACAGCGCCGATGGCTATGTGTGGGTGCTGCTGCTGGCGCTGGTGCCGCAGTTGATCGGACATTCAGCTTTCAATTACGTGCTAAAGTATCTGAGTGCGACGTTCGTCGGAATCGCCACGCAGCTTGAGCCGATCTTTAGCGCGCTGGTGGCGGTGCGGCTGTTCGACGAAACTCCGCTGCCGCTGCAAATCGTGGGCAGCGGCTTTGTGCTGGTCGGCGTGACGCTGGCACTATTGGGCGGGCGCAAACCGACGAATCAACCTCAACCGCAAACGGAGGCAGCAAACCATGAATGAACAGGACGTGCGCGCGAAACTGCGCACCTTCATCACCCGCGAATTGATCCGCGACGAGTCGTATGATCTGACCGACACCGAAGGCATCGTCACGGGCGGCTTGATGGACTCGTTCGCGTTAGCCGAGTTCGGCGTGTATGTCGAACAGGAATTTGACGTGTACATCCCCGATCCTGATCTGACCGTCGCCACCATGGATACGCTCGATCAGATGGTGGCGCGCGTGATGCGCGACTTGAAATAGAGGATCACACCCGATGCGTTATGTGCTGCTTTTGCTCATCCTGTTGATCACTGCTGCGCCTGCCGCCGCGCAAGATGCGGATCGCTATGCCAACCTGCCGCAGTCGGTCACGCTGCAAGGCTTCCCGCGCGTGGGCTTTCCCTCGGCGCTGATCGAAGTCACGATTTACGGCGGGTTCGACTCAACCGATAGCGCGGCATTCTGGGCGGAAAACGGCACACGCTTGATCGAACGCGCGCAGGCGGGCGAGATTCGGATCGTGTTTGTGCCGCTGGCAGGACGCGGATCGCTGCCCGGCGGTCGTGCGGCGGCACGTGCGGCGATCTGCGTGGCGGATCAAGGGGCGTTCTGGCGCTATCATGACCTGCTGTTCGCGTGGCAAGCCGAGTTTGGCGCACAAGCCTATCAAGATCAACGCTTGCTCGATGGCGCGCTGGCTTTGGGCATCGAACGCGGACGCTTCACTAGCTGTGTGAGCAGCACGGGTCCCGATACGATTCTCGAATCCGCGACTGGCAGCGCCAGCAGTTCGAGCGTCAGCGCGTTACCGCACGTCATGATCAACAGCGCGCCCACACTGACCGACGCGGCGAGTCTCGAATTTGTGATCGATCTCGAAGTGCAGCGCGCCAGCGAACAAATGGATTTGCAACTGACGCCGCAACCCGAAACCACCGACGAAGCGGGCGATGTGATCACCTATGCGCCGTTATCGGGCGAAAGTGTGCCGCCGCCCATCGAGATCACGCTGCCGGATGGTTGGGCGTTCGCTTATGATGCGCTGGTGCTGCAAGACATTGACGCGCTGCGTCCGGTGCCGTTCGCGCTTTATCAGGGTCCCGTCACGGGTGGCACGGGTACGATTGTGCTGCTGTGGGGCTTCCCTAATCTGGTGATCGCCAATCCGTTCGCGGGCGGGGGCATTCAGCCGGATGTGTGGGCGGATGGCACGCGCTTGCTGCGCTTGGCGATTGTCGAGCAGGGCTGCAACGTCGGCACGGATCTGCGCCGCATTTATCGCGTTGGCACGGTCGAGGCGGTCGGTACGCAGTTCGCCGCCGTCGATTGTCCCGAATTGGCGGATACGCGCGGCTGGTTCGCGGGCGTGCGTCAGTTCAACGCCAATTACATCTTCTACGCCTTCGCCGAGCCGATCGGCGCGATGAATACCGCCGAAGCCGAACTGCAAGCGATCTTAAACACGGTGGTCTTTCTGCCGCCGCCAACGCCCGCTCCCGCCGGGGAATAAGGGGAAATCAGACCCCACCCGTACAACAAAGTTTGCACGGGTGGGGTGAACAAATCTATTTTTCACCCACCGCGCGCTTGATCAGCGCGATGATCTGGTCCTCAGCGGCGGGCGTGATTTCGGTCAGCCCGAAGGCGACCGCCCACATCGCGCCATCATCGAGCTGTGCCGCATCGTTGAAGCCCAACGTCGCGTAGCGTGCTTCAAACTTGTGCGCGGCTTGGAAGAAGCAAACGATCTTGCCGTCCTCAGCATAGGCAGGCATCCCGTACCATGTTTTCGGCATAAGCTGCGGCGCGTGGGTTGTGATCAGCTCGTGGATGCGCTGCGCCAGCACGCGATCCGCTTCGGGCATGTCCGCAATCGCTTCTAGCACAGCGCTTTCACCGGCGGCACGATTCTTGTTCATGCGTTCTTCGGCGCGCAGTTCTTTAGCGCGCTCCTTCATGGCGGCTTGTTCCGCGTCGGTAAAGCCTTGTTGCGATTTGCGCGTAGTTTTCTTGGCTGGCTGACTCATGGAAAATCTCCTTACAGGGCTAGGTTGATCAAGCGGGTCGTGGGCGCGCTGGCTGAACTCACTTGCGCGGCTTGTCTTGTGCCAGCACCATGATGTTGCCGCTGTTATCTTTGAACACGGCTTCGATGATCCCATACGGGCGATCCGTGGGCGGTTGGATGAACTCGACGCCGCGCGCGTTGAGCGTTTCGTAAGCCTGCTGACAGTTGTCCGTTTTCCACGGTCCGATGCCAAGCTGACCCGCTTCGACCAGCGTCGTCAGATGATCGACATCTTCGGGCGTTAAGGCATGGCTTGGTTTGATTTCCGCCAACTGAAATTCGAGTTCGGGCTGACTGGGCAAGCCGACCGTAAGCCAGCGATAATCGCCATTGGCGACATCGGCGCGGATTTCAAAGCCGAGCTTTTCCGTGTAAAAGCGCAGCGCCTCATTGTGATCAGTCACCCAGATGGTGGTCACTGAAAGTCGGGTTATCATCGTCAATTCCTCCTTGGATATAGGCGGAATCGTAACACATTTGTGCTGAAGTGACTTCTCGAAAATTGCTCTCTTTTAGCGATCGGGGCTGTCGTCGATGCCATGCTGTAAACACACGCACAGTGGGATATAAGCGGGGGTGGTGGTGGGCTGACTGCTGCTGCGATAGGCGCGGGGCGAGATGCCCGCCACTTTGCGAAACAAGGTGCTGAACGATCCCAAGCTCTCGAAGCCGACTTCGGCGCAAATCTCGGTGATGCTGAGGTCAGAGTTCCGCAAGAGTTCTTTGGCGTGGGCGATGCGCCGCTGCACCAGATATTGATGCGGCGTTTGCTTATACATCCGCCTGAACGCGCGGATCAGGTAAAATGGCGACAGCGCGACTTCACGACTCAACGCCTCAATCGTCAGGGGCGCGGCATAACGTTGATCCAGCACACGACGCGCCAGACGAATTTGTTGATGCGAGTCCAGGCTCACGGCGGGTTATTCTCCACAAGAAGCGATTGCTGAGGTTAGTATAACATTCTTTGAGGCGCTCAATTTGCCCAACACGCCCTGACGATGATCCACCCACGCGCAATTTCCCCTGTTGTGCAAATTGCTTAAATCGTGCATAATATTCCTTAACTTGGTTGTATTGTAACGTCAACCTGACCCACATGATGTAACAGCGTGCCACCCGAAGTACATCCTACACAATGGCACGCACGACAGAATCCGCGCACGGTGTTTCAGGCGAATAACCTGCCCGTGTTTGACTAAAGTTGATGATGAATGTGCCGATTCACTGCGTCCTGCCTGCCCCTTAACGTTACCAACAGGCGAGCGGGCGTCATAAAATCGAAAAAGATTACCACCCGGACAGCGCCACACGCGCGCGGGTATCGGGATTCCAATCGAAGCCAGTCTTAGCGCGCTGACGGCGCAGCATCATACGCGGTTTCTGCCGTGAGTCGGTTGACGTTCACGGTCTTTTTGAGTCGCGTAGAGGTTGACTGCCGCTGTGGGCGTGATCACCGCGTTAGAAGTGCAGCAGCGCAATAAAAAGCGCGTCAGTGTGTTCATTGATGGCGCGTTCGCCTTCGGTGTAACGCAAGACGAAGCGCTGCGCCTGCATGTTGGACAAACCCTCAGCGCCGACGAAATTGATCTGCTGATTGAAGAAGCCGCGATCACCGTCGCGTCGGATAGCGCCGCGCGTTATCTGGCGGCGCGCCCGCGCAGCACCAAAGAAGTGCGCGATCATTTAGCGCGCAAGCAGATCGCCCCCCCCGTGATCGACGCTGCCATCACGAAACTGGAGCAGCTCGGCTACATCGACGACCAAGCCTTCGCCGCCTTCTGGGTGCGCGACCGCGAGATGTTTCGCCCCACCAGCCCGCGCGCGCTGCGCTATGAATTGCAGCAGAAAGGCATCAGCCGCGCGATCATCGATGAAACCCTTGCCGAACTCGACGCCGACGACGCCGCTTATCGCGCGGCGCGCAAGCAGGTCAGCCGTTATCGCGGCAGCACCCAACGCGCGTTTCGAGATCGCATGGGCGCACATTTGGGGCGGCGCGGCTTCAGTTTTGAAGTCATTCGCGCCGTGCTTCGCCGCCTGATCGACGAGATCGACGCCGAAACCCCCGACTTTTTCACACATGATGCACCTGAAGAATTTCCCAATGACAACGACTAGTACATCACGAAAGGAGGAGCGGCACACCCGTGAACACATTCTACGGACCCCGCCGCACAGCACATGGAAATCATCATCGGACTGATCATCGGGCTGTTGGTCGGTGCTGGAGGCGCTTATTATCTGCTTGACCAGCGCCAAAAGACCCTCAGCACCAGCCGTCTGGCTCAAGCGGAACTCCAAGCGCAGCAGATTACCACCAGCGCGACCGAGCAAGCGCAAAGCAAGATCAAAGACGCTGACGATCGCGTGAAGTCGGTTCTTGCCGAATCGGAACAAACCGCGCAGCGCCGTCGCCGTGAGCTTGACCACGAAGATGAACGCCTTCAGCGCCGCCGTGAAGACCTCGACAAGCGCTTTGAGCGCCTCGATCAACGTGAGCAGACGCTCAACAAGCGCCAGAGCCGTCTCGACAAGATGCAGACGGATTTACAGAAGTTCCACGATGAACGCACGGAAGAACTCGAACGCATCGCCGCCATGACCACCGACGAAGCGCGCGCCGAACTGCTCGCCAGCGCCGAAGTCGAAGCGCGCAACGACATGGCGCGCATCATTCGCGGCATCGAAGCCGAAGCACAGGAACAAGCCGACACGCGCGCCCGCGAAGTGATTTCGCTGGCGATTCAGCGTTTGGCGTCGGAACACGTCAGCGAGATCGCTGTGAGCGTCGTCGCGCTGCCCAACGACGAAATGAAGGGGCGCATCATCGGGCGCAACGGACGCAACATTCGCGCGTTTGAACTGGCGACCGGCGTCGATGTCGTCGTCGATGACACGCCCGAAGCCGTGACGATCAGCAGCTTTGATCCGGTGCGCCGTGAAGTTGCCAAGCGCGCGCTGGCGAAACTGGTCATCGATGGGCGCATTCATCCCGCGCGCATCGAGAAGCTGGTGACGGACGCGCAAGCCGAAGTCGAGCAGGTCATCCGGCAGGAAGGCGAGCGCGCCGTATACGAAACGGGCATCCCCGGCTTGCATCCTGAGATCGTCAAGCTGTTGGGACGCTTGAAATTCCGCAGCAGCTATGGACAGAATATGCACGGTCACGCCATCGAAACCGCGCACATCGCAGGCATGATCGCCAATGAACTGGGCGGCGATGTGATGCTGGCGAAGATGGGCGGCTTGCTGCACGACATCGGCAAGGCGATTGACCACGAGATCGAAGGCACACACGCCCTGATCGGCGCGGATTTCATCAAGCGCTATGGCGTGAGCGATAAAGTTGTCAACTGCGTGGCGGCGCATCATCATGAGGTCGAGCAGACCTGCGTCGAAGCCTACATCGTCGAAGCCGCCGACGCGATCAGTGGGGCGCGCCCCGGCGCACGCCGCGAAAGCGTGGAAACCTACATCCGCCGTGTGAAAACGCTCGAAGAAATCGCCACGAGCTTTGAAGGCGTCGAGCAAAGCTATGCGCTGCAAGCCGGGCGCGAAGTGCGGATTTTGGTGCGTCCCGACCAGATCGATGATCTGGCGGCGCTGCGCCTCTCGCGCGATATTGCCCGCAAGATCGAAGAAACCATGCAGTATCCGGGTCAGATCAAGGTGCAGGTGATCCGCGAGACGCGCCATATCGAGTTTGCGAAGTAAAACGCATTAATCATAGGGGCGAACCTGTGTGTTCGCCCCTACCCATCCCACGATGATCACCAACATCAATTACTCAACGGAGTCGCCTGATCGCCATGCTCACCATCGCTGATGCGCTGGCAAGTGAATACTTTCAGGGCGCGCGCCTGATCGCGGGGGCGGCGCACACCGCCCGCGTGATCGGTTGGGTGCATGTCGTCGGCACGCCTGATGCTCCCGACTGGCTGAAC
>JBGSRB010000509.1:0-2765 GCA_041737735.1 Anaerolineae bacterium
CTTCAGCCACTCGATCAACACGGCGGTCTCCGCGTCGAAACCCAAATTGGGCATGACGATCTCGTGTGCCATTAGCGATCGCTCAGTCGTGATCGCTGCTGACGGGCAGCGCCGTGGGCGCTCTCGTGCCGGATGCTGACAATAAACATTAGGTCTAAACTCCTTCAATTTGTCAGAATGCACCGCCGCCATTGCTTCAGGCAGTGCGCTTTTTTTACCAAGCTTTCGCATTAACTTGACTCAAGTATAATCTCTCCAGCACCAACTGCCCACTAGGGCAGGTCTGCCCCGCTACCTACACGCGCGCTTGCGTCTCAGCGCAATCCACGTAAGAATTAAATCCACACGGCGTCTAGATGATATGTGGATCAATGAGCAAGCGAGAACCGATCGTGGATGAACGAATACGCAAATTGGTGGACTGTATTTTCGACACCCATGCCGACAATACCATCGATTGCGAAACGTGTGCGTCGCAGTTTCATGGCTTGGCTGATTTAGTCGCAGCAGGTGCCAGCGTCGGTCAGATTTTGCCCGCCGTGCAGGAACATCTCGACTGCTGCCCGGAATGTTTTGAAGAATTTCAAGCGCTGATTTCGATGATCGTCATGGAAAACAGCGCCACATCGAACACTGATCATCAATAAGGACTGGAAACCACTATGCAGCAAAAACGTGTGCGCGTCGTCATCATCGGGTCGGGTCCTGCGGGACTGACGGCGGCGATCTATGCCAGTCGCGCCCAATATAGCACCGTCGTCATCACCGGAATGCAGTTGGGCGGGCAAATTGCCACCACGCATGATGTCGATAACTTTCCGGCGTTTCCCGAAGGCGTGAACGGACCCGAACTGGTCGAGCGCATCCGCTCGCAGGCGGAACGCTTCGGCACGGAATACGATTATAATCTCGTGACCGAAGTCGATTTCACGCAGGGATCGCCCTTCACCGTTCGCACCAGCAGCATGGAATATCTCGCGGACAGCGTGATCGTCACCATCGGCGCGAGTCCGCGTCGGCTCAACGTCCCCGGCGAGACTGAATTCACCGGGCGCGGAGTCAGTTGGTGCGCCACCTGCGATGGCTGGTTCTTCCGTGGCAAGAACATTTTCGTGGTCGGCGGCGGTGACAGCGCGCTGCAAGAAGCGATCTTCCTGACCAAGTTTGCCGACACCGTGACCGTCGTGCATCGCCGTGACGAACTGCGCGCCAGCGTTTCGCTGCAAACACGCGCTTTCGCCAACCCCAAGATCGCGTTCCTGTACGACACCGTGATCGATGAGATCAAGGGTGAGAACAACGTCGTCACGGGCGCGGTGCTGCGCAATCTCAAGACGGGTGAAGTGAGTGATCAACCCACCGATGGCGTGTTCATCTTCGTGGGCTATGATCCCAACAGCGCCATTTTTGGCACGCAGCTTGCCATGACGCCCACGGGCTACGTCGTCGTGGACGATAACATGATGACCAACGTCGATGGCGTGTTCGCGGGCGGCGAAATTCACGATGATAAGTTCCGCCAAGCGATCACCGCAGCCGGACAAGGTGCGGCGGCAGCCTTGATGGCGGTCAACTGGTTGGGCGAACGCGAAGATCATCTGCAAGCGCTGGACGAAAGCGTGATCCCTGAGGCAGTTGAAGTCTCAGCGGGCGACTAGCGCTTATCACACACTCCATAACGGGGATGCTCAGCATCCCCGTTTTTTTTGCTGTTTAGATCGCGTATGATGGATTAACTTTCGCCAACCGAAACCCAAAATCATCGTGCCTGACCTCTCCATCGTTATCGTCAGCTACAACACGCGCGACCTGCTGCGTCGCACGCTCGACTCGATCCAGCGGGAAGCGGGCGATCTCACCCTCGAAACGATTATCATCGACAACGGATCGCACGACGGCAGCGCGGACATGGTGCGCGCCGACTTCCCCACCATGACGCTGATCGATCCCGGTGTCAACACATGGTTCACAGGCGGGAACAACAGCGGCATCGCGCGCGCGTCGGGCGACTTCGTGCTGATCCTCAACCCCGACACGATCATTCAACCCGATATGCTGCCCACGCTGGTGGATTATCTGCGCGCGCACGATCACGTTGGCGCGGTCACGTGTCGCATGGAATATCCCACGGGCGGGTTACAGCGCACGTGTTCGCGCGTGCCGCGCTATCTCGATCTGCTCTTGGGCTACACCTTCATCGGCGCGCTGCTTCCGTTCTGGCGCGAACGCCGCCGCGCGATCATGTGGTATGTCGCTTGGCAGCGCGACAGCACCCGCGCGGTTGAAGTCGCGCCCGGCTCGTGCTTGCTGGCGCGGCGCGATCTGCTCGTGCAGTTGGGCGGCATGAACACCGCGCTCAAGCTCTATTTCCCCGAAGATGATCTGTGTCAGCGCATCCTCAACGCGGGCTATGAAGTCCATTTTGTGGCGGACGCGCTGCTGCTGCATGAAGAACACGCCAGCGTGAAGCAGGCGCAGCGTTTAGCATCGCGCATTTACTTCGACGACTTGATCACCTTCACCAAAACGTGGTATGGCGCGCTGGCGGGCGAACTGCTGCGCTGGCTGGTGATCCCCACACGTTGGGGCATGGAGATCGCACAGCGCTTACGCGGCGAACGCGACTCGTTTTGAATCTGGCGCTTTGGCGCGTTGTGCTTAACAATCGATCCATAATCGCTGCATACATGGAGTAATCCCGTGCCGTCATCGGCAAACGCTCAAGATCATCTGCACGCTTGTCTTGCGCGCGGCATCGAACGGGC
>JBGSRB010000519.1:0-2661 GCA_041737735.1 Anaerolineae bacterium
CGCGGTTGCCATCGCCACCACGCGCATCGAGATCGGTACGTGCATCGTCAATCCGTACACCATGAACGCCGCCGAGATCGCGATGCTCGCTGCCACACTCGACGAACTGAGCAACGGACGCTTCAACTTAGGTATCGCGGCGGGCGCGGGCGAGTTCCTCAAGTGGGTGGGCATCGACCAGCCCAAGCCGCTGACCGCCGTACGCGAGTCGATTCAGGCGATCAACGCGCTGCTTTCCGGCGACACCGCCGCGCTGGAAGGCGCGTTCCTGCACTGGAACAGCGAAGCCTATCTGCGCTTTGCGCCGCGCCGCCGTGTGCCGATCTATATCGGCGCGATGAGTCCGCATATGCTGCGGCTGATTGGTGAAGTCGCGGATGGCGGTTTGCCGCTGCTGTTTCCACCGGAACATTACACGACGGTACAACCCTACATCGCGGAAGGCGCGGCGACTGCCAACCGCAATCTTGATGACATCGATATCGCCGCGTGCGTGTGGTGTTCGTTGGGCGACGACACCGCCGCCGCTGAGGACGCCCTGCGCGAGAAGATCGCCTATTACGGTCACGCGCTTAGCCCGCTGATCTGGGAAAGACTCGGTTTGACTCGTGACGATTTCGCACCCATCGAACACGCAATCATGGTTGAGCGCGACACGGAAAAAGCCAAAGCGCTGGTCACGCCTGCCATGCTGCGGATCGGCATTGTCGGCACAGCGCGCGATCTGATCCCGCGCTTGGAGGGGCTGGTTGATCTGGGTGTGCGCCACTTGAGTTTTGGTCCGCCGTTAGGAACGAATCCACTGGACGCTGTGCGCGCCATCGGTCAAACGGTGATCCCGCATTTTCGCGCATAACCAAACATGGGTACACTCAAAGTAAGTTGGACGTATCCATAATGGTTTAGGGAGGGCTTATGCAAGGCGCAGAAAAACAACTGGGCGAATGGCGACAGAGTAAAGCATCAGTGCAATTTTGGCTGCTGGCGATCTTCACGTTGGGGTTATATGTAGTGCTGGTTTACAACCATAACAGCATCAGTCTGACCTCACGCCGCGTCACGCAGAAACGCGGCAATATTCTCACGTCGAACGAAACATCGATCAGCTTGGAGAACATCACCAACATCGACGTGAACATCTCGTTTTTAGGGCGGATTCTGGGCTATGGCGATCTGAAGATTCAGACCGCCGGCGCGGATACCGCTGAAATTAACGCGACACGTTTGGAACGTCCCGAACAACTGCGCGAAGCCATCTTCGATCTGCGCGATGGGCGTCTGGACGAAACCAAGCTGCCGCGCTGAAACATCAGGGTTTGTCAGGCTGATCGGATGAAGCCTGAACGTCTGGATCATCGGTCTGCCGCTCGACGGAAAAATCGGGCGGCAGGCGCATCGCGTTCAACTGATCGAGCAGCTCGTGATTGTTGATTTTCAGATGCAAATCGCGCTGCGGGAACGGAATCTCGATGCCCGCTTGCTTGAACGCTTCCCAGATCATGTAGCGCAGATCGCTTTGCACCAGATATTGCACATCTCGACCCAGAACCCACCCGAACAGCACAAAATCCAAGGTGGACTCGCCAAAATTGATGAAGAAGACAACCGGCGCCGGGTCTTTGAGAACCAGACCATGCCGCCCTGCCACGTCGAGAACCAGATCGCGCACCTGCTTGGGATCGCTGTTGTAGCTCACGTTAATATCCACGCGCACCTGCTTGCGTGGTGTGGTGGTGTTGTACGTGGTCACGGCGGAAGTCAGAAAATTCTCGTTGGGGATGATCACTTCGAGATTGTTCAACAGGCGCATGGTCGTCGCGCGGATGTTGAGTCGATCCACCATGCCCAACTGCCCGTTGAACTCGATCCAGTCGCCGGGGCGCAGCGATTGTTCCAGCAGCAGCACGATCCCGCTGAAGAAGTTGCTGACGATCTTCTGCAAGCCCAAGCCGATGCCGACCGACAAACCGCCCAACACCGCGACCAGCGTTGTGACGTTGAAACCCAACGAGCCGAGCGTTGCCATCAAACCGACGACGATGATCAGATAGCGCGTGATCGTCAAAATCGAATTGATCAAACCTTCGTCGTCGTTCACTGTCCTCAGAATCGCGTGCAGCGCATCGCGCGCCGCCCAACTGACCACGAAGAAGGCGTAGATCAGCAGCACCGACGCCAACACATTCCCCAAGCGAATCGGCGTATCAAACAGCACCAGCAGTTCGATGTTGCCCAGCAGCGTGACATCGAAGAAGCTGACCAGCAGTTGGCGCACGATCAACAGCACCACGATCACGTTGAACACGTAACGATGATAGCGCTGGACACTGGAACGGCTGAAACGCGCGTACAGCAGGGTCAGCATAATCTGATAACCCAACAGCAGCACGAACACCGCCCGCCCTTGCAGCATAAACCCGCTGGCGCGATCTTCCTGCTGCGCGAACATGATCACAAGCTCATTCAAGATCAGCGCCACAATCGGAAAATACAACTGATCAATGGCGGGCAGCAGGCGCTCGGTCAGATTTTCGCGTGTTTCGGCGGATACACCGCGCAGGCGCGCCCGCACAAACGCAGCGACCAAGCGCGTCAGCAGATCACTCAGGATGAGCGCCGCCACCGTGATCACCAACAGCGCGATCACCTGCCACACGAACG
>JBGSRB010000598.1:0-2231 GCA_041737735.1 Anaerolineae bacterium
GCGCTGGGCGGTTTCGCGCCAATCGAAGTTCGCCACCGCCCACGCACGCGCCGCCACACCCATGCGAATACGCCGCGTTTCATCTGCCAGCAGATCGCGTGCCGCTGCTGCAATCGCTTGCGGATCGCGCGCGGTGAACAACGCGACTGTGGCATCCAGATATTCATGATTGGTCGCGTTGTCGGTCACGATCACGGGCAAGGCGCACGCCAGCGCTTCCTGCACCACCAGCGGAAAGCCTTCGCCTTCCGACGGCAGCAGCAGCGCATCGGCTGCGCCATAGATCGCCGCCAGACGCGGTTGATCGACCACGCCGATCACGCGGATGTTGGGCAGGTCGGTGTGCAGATGTTCCGTGTCACGCCCGCAGATCACATAGTCGATCTCCGGCGTTAAACGCGCGCTGGCGACCACCAGATCGATGCCTTTTTTCTCGGCATAGCGCCCGACAAATGCCAGTGTAGGGCGGGTCATGTTCCAGCGCTGGCGCAGTTGAGCGCGCGCGGCAGCATCAGCGGGCGGCTGGAAAAGCGTAGTATCCACGCCGTTGACGATCTTATGCAGCGGCGTACCCGCGCGCACCAGCGGACGCAGTTCGTGCGCGACGCGCGCATTCAACACCGTGACCGCGCTGCTACTCCAGGTAGTCACGCGACCGACGGTGTGCAGCGCCAGCGTTTGCACCTGATTGATTAGCGCGCTTTTATATTCGACAAAGCCGACATGCTCGGTTAGCACGATGGGCAAGCCGCGCCGCCGCGCCAGCGCCGCACCCAACACGCCGTTGAGATAGAGTAAGCCGTGAACATGCACCGCGTCCGCCCAAGCCAGCCAGCGCCCCAACTGATCCAACAGCGTGATCGGATCGAACAGCGGAAAGGGGATGCTGCGGCGCTCCAGAAAGTTGAGCGCGCGCACGCCGATGCGCGTCACGCCGTCATGCGTGCTGACGCCGCGCGGGATGCCGGTGTCGCTGGCGAGTATGGCGACTTCATGCCCCAACGCTTGATATTCACGCGCCAACGCGCCCATGACAAATTGAATGCCGCCTTCATTCGGCGGCGCGTAATTCGAAATGAGTAGGATGTTCATGGTCACCTATACAGGTTGAGAGGGGATAGAGCGCCGAGTTTCGCAAAACCAGCGCAGGTGCGCTATTCCAAGAAGGTGACGACCTTGGCATAATTGAATCCGTTCGCCCCGTTTAACGAAAAGAGTGTACAGTGCAGGTTCAACAAAAGCAACCAGAGTGGCTTTACCAATGGGAACACTTCCGCGATCAGGAAGCGTTCTTGTTCTTCGATTGGATTCAGCCGCGCACCATCGAAGATTTCCGTGACAAGGAAGTGTTGGACGCGGGCTGCGGACCTGGTCATCATATGCGTTTAGTGGCGGAAGCCGCCAAACACGTCACCGGCATGGACTTAAACACGGCGGACTTAGCGCGCACCCTGCTGAAAGACATCCCCAATGTATCGCTGGTTGAGGATGACATCGCCAAGCATTCCGCGCGTGATGCCTATGATGTGATTTACAGCATCGGCGTGGTTGATCACACGGATGATCCCGACGCCACCGTGCGGAATCTCACGGCGATGACGCGCCCCGGCGGTTTGCTGGCGGTGTGGGTGTGGTCGCAAGAGGGCAACGCCTTCATGTGGCGCGTGGTCGAGCCGCTGCGTCGCTTGTTCCTGCGTAATCGCAGCCGCGCGTTTGTCGAAGGCGTGGCGCGCTTTCTCACCGCGCTGCTCTACCCGATTGTGTACACGATTTATCTGCTGCCGCTGAACTTTCTGCCCTATTACGAATACTTCCAGAACTTCCGCAAGCTTAGTTTCGACCGCAACGCGCTGAACGTGTTCGATAAGCTCAACGCGCCTTATACCGAGTTCATCTCGCGCGAGCGCGCCGAACGCTGGTTCAGCCGCGATCAGTTTGATGATGTTCACATCACGTTTTATCGCGGCGTCAGTTGGTGCGCCAGTGGGCGCAAACGCGCCGCTAACGGATCATGATGAGCGCAGGCAATCTTATGGGGAAACGCACAGCTTTCGCGCTGCTGACAGCAGTTGTTTTGATCACGCTGGTGATCGCATCCACGCGCTTTGAGGGCGCGTCGAGCGCACAAGCACAGGTGATCGCCACCAATACACCGAGCGCGGTCGCGGTTGCGACCGAAGACGCCATGCCGGACGCGCTGCCGACGCCGCCCGCGCCATCCGCGTTTAGTG
>JBGSRB010000545.1:0-3928 GCA_041737735.1 Anaerolineae bacterium
GGTCGCCATGAGGGGGCGATCTCAAGCGCGCGATCCTGCGTCAAACGGGTGATCGCGCCGTCGTCCACACGCGCCATGTACAGATCGCTCATGCCGTGAATCTGCGCGGTGAACGCCAGCAGCGATCCATCGGCTGACCACGCCACCGTTTCGCCATAACGGGTGATCCGCACCAGCAGGCGCGCGTTGTTCAGGCGATCCCCGTCAGCGCTGATATAAATGCCCCAACTGTCATCCCGATAGGCGATGAACGCCAGCGGCAAACCTGCGGGCGCGCGCGATTCGTTGATGCCCGTTGCCTCGACGCCGATATCGATCAGGATCGACGCAAACGCATCTTCGCCGCTGATCTGACGAAAATCACTGCCGTCCACATTGATGCTGTATAAATCGGTCGTGCTGCCCTGCGCGAAGAACACCAACTGCGTGCCATCGCTCGACCATCGCGGCGCGCTGTAGCTGCCACCATCGGGCGTCAAGCGGCGCGGACGGGCGTCGAGCCAGTGCATCACGTAGACATGCACACGTCCGTCGGCACAGTCGTTCGCATAGGCGATCAACGTGCCATCCGGACTCCACGCGGGGGAAGCGTCCCAACACGGGCTGCGCGTCAGGTTGACGCGGTGGCGCTGGCGCACATCCATGATGTAGATGTCAGGGTTGATGTTGACATAACTCATGAAGGTGATCTGCTCAACGGGCAGGCGATCCCCGAAGGCGCGCGCCGCGCCGATCATCAGCACGCCCACGCCGATCAGCAGCAGGGTTAACCCAAGTACTATACGGAGCAACATGAGGGGGAAAATGTTCTCCTCATTTTTTTCATACGGTAAATTGTACATTGATTCAAGTAATTTGCTGGTAGAATAATAATTATCTGACTCGCTAAAGGAAGAATTTCACCCAACCCCATGGATTATCCCATAATTTTGCTGCTGACTGCGCCCATTTTACCCGGTGGCGCGGAAGGCAGCGGATCAATTACCTCACTACTGCTCTATGTCACCGTTGCCATCGGCATTTCTTTCTTGTGTTCGATCCTCGAAGCGGTGCTGCTTTCGACCAGTGTTTCGCATGTTGAAGGCTTGGTGCAGCAGGGCAAACCCGCTGGACGCATCATGCAGCGCTTGCGCGCCAACGTCGAACGCCCCATCAGCGCCATTCTCACGCTCAACACCATCGCTCACACCGTCGGCGCAACGTTGGCAGGCGCTGAAGCCGCGCTGATCTTCGGCAGCGAAATGGTCGGCGTGATCTCGGCAGTGTTGACGCTGCTGATCCTCGTGCTGAGCGAGATCATCCCCAAGACGATTGGCGCGGTTTACTGGAGACAGCTCACGACGTTTGCCGCCTATACGATCCAGAGCATGGTCACGCTGCTGCTGCCCGCCGTGATCGCGTTTGAAGTGTTGGGGCGGTTGCTGCGTCCCAGCCATCTTGCGCCCACCGTCACGCGCAGCGATCTCGAAGTGCTTGCCAAAATCAGCCAGCAGGAAGGCAGCATCCTCGAACGCGAAAGCCGCATTTTGTCGAACCTGCTGCGCCTGAACAACGTCAAGGTTCACGACATTATGACGCCGCGCACGGTGGTGCTGGCGCTCAAAGATACGATGACCGTGAGCGAAGTGCTGCAAAACCGTTCGCTGCCGTATTCGCGCCTGCCGATCTATGACGACGCCATCGATAACGTGACCGGCTATGTGCTGCGCCATGACATTGTGCAGGCGGCGGCGGCGGATCAGCATGATACGCTGCTTTCGTCGCTGCGGCGCGAGATTCACGCCGTGCCGGAAACGCTGACTGTGGCGGAAGTGCTGGACGAGTTTATCCGCGAAAAGGAACACATCTTCCTGATTCTGGATGAATACGGCGGCACAGGCGGCATCATCACTCTGGAAGACACCATCGAGTCGCTGTTGGGCATCGAGATCACCGACGAGAGCGATCTGGTTGCTGACCTGCGCTTGTTGGCGCAGCAGCGTTATCAACGTAAATTCGCGGAATTGCAGGAAAGCGCCGACGTACCCAGCGCCACCTAAACGGCGAGTCTGGGCGTTAGGGGCAGAATTGTGTCTGCCCCTATGTAAAAATTGCGCTAATTTATAATCTGACCACGCAAGGTTATTTGCCCCATGCTCGATCTCATCGGCGTAGCCCGACAATTCGGCGGCTTGCGCGCCCTCAACAACGTCAACATGACCCTTCCGCGCGGGCGCGTCGTCGGCTTGATTGGTCCCAACGGCGCGGGCAAAACCACGCTCATCAACCAGATCAGCGGCTTGGATCACCCGACAAGCGGATCAATCCGCTTCGATGGTCACGACATCACGCGCGCGCCCGCACACACGATCACGCGCTTGGGCATCGCTCGCACCTACCAGAATATCCGCTTATTTGGCGATATGACCGCGCTCGAAAATCTGCTGATCGGGCAGCACGCGCGCGGCAAAGCCACGCCGCTGGAGTCGCTGGTGTTCGCGCCGCGTTTCCGCGCTGAAGAACGCCGCTTGCGTGAACGCGGGCATGATTTACTCGCGCGCTTTAAGCTCGAACACGTCGCCCACATCCCCGCTGGCACGCTGCCCTATGGTGATCAGCGGCGCTTGGAAATGGCGCGCGCCTTAGCCACCGATCCCAAGCTGCTGCTGCTGGATGAACCGACGGCGGGCATGAATCCGATTGAAACGCGCGAATTGGGCGATCAGATTATGCGCCTGCGCGATGAAGGCTTAACCGTGCTGGTGATCGAACACGATATGGCGCTGATCCAGCAGGTGACCAGCGAAATTTATGTGCTGAACTTTGGCGAGATCATCGCGCACGGCACACACGCGGAAATCAAAGCCGATCAGCGCGTGATCGACGCCTATCTCGGTGAGGATGAATAAATACATGGCGCTGCTCGAAGTTCACGATTTGCAAGCGGGCTATGGCGCGATTCAAGCGCTGCGCGGGTTATCGTTCACGGTCGATTACGGGCAGGTGGTCAGCCTGATCGGGGCGAATGGCGCGGGCAAATCGACCACGCTGAACGCGATCAGCGGCATGATCAAGCCGACGGGTGGGCGCGTGATCTTCGATGGGCGCGACATCACCGGCTGGCGCGCGGATCGCATCACCGCGTTGGGGCTGATTCAGGTTCCCGAAGGGCGGCAGGTGATCGCGTCGATGACGGTTGCGGAAAATTTGCAACTGGGCGCGCATCTGCGCCGCGATCCCGCTGAAGTCGCCGCCGATCTCGATGCGATCTTTGTGCGCTTTCCGCGTTTGCACGAGCGCCGCGCGCAGAAAGCCGGATCGCTCAGTGGCGGCGAACAGCAGATGCTTGCTGTCGGGCGCGCGTTGATGGCGCGTCCGCGCTTGCTCATGCTCGATGAGCCAAGTATGGGACTCGCGCCGCTGCTGGTCAATGAAGTCTTTCGCATTATCGAGTCGATCAAGGCGCAGAATATCCCGATTTTGCTGGTCGAGCAGAACGCGCGCAAGGCGCTCAATCTCGCTGATTACGCCTACGCGCTCGAACGCGGACGCATCGCGCAGCAGGGCAGCGCCGATCATCTGCGCCGCGATCAGGGCATCATCGCCGCTTATCTAGGCTGATCGGCGCAGCGCGCAATCGGCAACCTGACGCTTGCTTTCAATGAGAACTTCATGAGCGCGCCCCGCTTACCCCCCAATCTTTCGGGGGGAGAACGCTTCGGCAGCGCTACCCGTGCGTGGTATAATCCGTAATGTTAATGCAAAGGCTCGCTGCTGATCAGCCTACAACCCAGTCAACTTAATGGGTCAACAGCGCCAAATTCATAGGAGACATTACATGGGTATCAGTTCGGTGATGGGCGCGTTGTCGCTCATTGGTTTTCTCGCATTTTTAGGCGGCATCGCGCTGGTGGTGCTGTCGTCATCACAAGGACGCCCGGTGCGCGGC
>JBGSRB010000603.1:0-1587 GCA_041737735.1 Anaerolineae bacterium
GGGCAAAATCATCAATGTTCATGCCCCGTTCCAGCGCCCACCGCACATATTCCAGACCATCCGCCAGGGTGAACGCCAGTTCCTGGACGGCGGTGCTGCCAGCCTCGCGGATGTGATAGCCGCTGACGCTGATCGTGTTCCATGCAGGCATTTCGTCTGCGCCAAATTCAATCGTATCGGTCACCAGCCGCATCGAGGGTTTCGGCGGAAAGATAAATTCTTTCTGCGCGATGTATTCTTTCAAAATGTCATTTTGCAGCGTGCCGCGCAGTTGATCCATTGGCACGCCTTGTTTCTCAGCGGCGACGATGTAAAACGCCCATAGGATCGCGGCGGGGCTGTTGATCGTCATGCTGGTGCTGACTTCACCCAACGGGATGCCGTCAAACAGGATTTCCATATCTTTGAGCGAACTGATCGCCACACCGCACTTGCCGAACTCGCCCAACGCTTCGGGCGCGTCGGTGTCATAACCCATAAGCGTTGCCAGATCGAACGCGACTGACAACCCCGCATTGCCCTGTTCGAGTAGATATTTATAGCGGGCGTTGGTTTCTTCCGCTGTGCCGAAACCCGCGAACATCCGCATTGTCCACAGTCTGCCGCGATGCCCCGTGGCGTGGACGCCGCGCGTAAACGGATAGTCGCCGGGAAAGCCCAGATCGCCCAGATAATCGAACTCGCCCACGTCCAGCGGTGTATACAGACGCTCAATCGGCACACCCGACTCGGTCGTAAATTGATCGCGGCGTTCGGGCAGCTTGCCTAACGTCTGTTTGAGCGTGCCGTCGTGCCACTGATCGCGCGCGCGGCGCAGATCGTCATGCTGAGTCATTAAAAATCCCTCTCACACTTTTAGGCATTATACCCGCCAACGCGCACCTGCGGATAGCTAACGCGCCTCAACCGTGATCGTGTGCCAAGCGTTATTGGCGTAACCTTTGAAGTTCCACACGTCGGTGAGGTGTTCAGGCTGGCTGCCGCCGTTGGCATCAAACGCGCGCACGATCAGCGTGTGTGTGCCGACCGCGAGACTAGCTTCGAGTGACCAGAAACGCCACGCCCACGCACGATCTTCGGCGTCAAGTTCGGCATTCTGCCACGACGCGCCGCCATCGAGCGAGACTTCAACGCGCGTGATCGCCGTTCCACCGCCGCCCAATGCCATCCCGCGCAGCGTGACGCGCCCCGCCGTGATCGTTGCCCCGACGCGCGGCGTGAAGATCACCGAGTTCAGCGGCACTTCACCCAACATCACGCCGAGTGTTTGATCAGTGGTGTGTTGAATGTGCGGCGGATACAGGCGGTAGGCTTTGGTTTGATAGTAATTGGTGGTGGGTTCGGCTTGCACGGTAATCTGCGCCAGCCATTTGACGCTGCGCGCCCCGATATAACCGGGAACCAACGCGCGCAGCGGATACCCATGTTCGGGCGGAAGCGGCGCGCCGTTCATCTCGAAGGCGAGCAGTACATCATCGGTTAGCGCCTTGTTTAACGGGATCGATCCGCCGAACGGCTCGATCAGATCGGCGTGCTGCACATCATCCAGCCCCAAAAAAGCGATATGCCCCGCGCCTGCTTGCACGC
>JBGSRB010000623.1:0-11423 GCA_041737735.1 Anaerolineae bacterium
TGTCATCGACGCATAAGCTGGATGTTACCGACCGCGCAGACCGCGTAACCGAGTGCGCGCCCGCGATGCGCGGGATCGCTGGCGATCCAGCCGATTTCGCCGCCGAACGGGTGCAGCGCGTGATAATTGTGCAGGCTCATGGCGCTGGCGACGATCTGATCGGTCGCTTGATGCACGGCGAAAAACCAACCCGCCGGCAGCACGCGCTCCAATGTGGGTTGGAGGCGCGCGGCGTCCCAACCTGCCCAACCGGACAGCGCCATGACTTCATAGAAGCGGGCTTCATCGCCGCGCGTGAACAAACGCAGGCGATACCCTGTGGGCAGGTTGATCGGCGGCGGATCGCTCAAGCGGGCGCGCGGGTAGATCATGTGGAGTTGGGGTTGATCGCTCGTGGTCATGGGTTTAGTCAACGGCTCGCTTCCATTCGCGTTGATGCGTTTGTCCTAAGGTAACATTTTACCGATGATCCCCGTGACACAACCCTACCAATTGATGTTACAATCAAGAGCAACATCCAAAACCTTTTCCCCACCCAAAATGCTTTTTTCCAATGCAACTTTATGGCTTTGCAAACACACACAGTGCGGTGAAAAGGGGCGAACGATGGATTTATGCGTGATCGAAGGCGACGGCATTGGGCGCGAAGTGATTCCGGCGGCGGTGCGCGTGCTGCGTCAAGCGTTGCCACAAGTGAACATACATCATGCACCCGCCGGATGGGATCATTTTCAGGCGGGCGGCAGCGCCTTGCCTGATGATACCCTGCGCTTAGCCAAACACTGCGGCGCGGTCTTGTTCGGCGCGGCGTCGTCGCCATCTTATCCCGTTGAGGGTTATTTCGTGCCGTCGGTGCGCTTGCGCCGCGAGTTACGCACGTTTGCCACGCTGCGCCCCACGCGCTTTCTGCCCGTGCCAACCGCGCGCGATGGGGTTGATCTTGTGGTGGTGCGTGAAGCCACCGAAGACCTCTACGTTGGACACGAACACACGGAAAGCGACGGCGACACGGGCATCAGCGAAAAGGTGATCACGCGGGCGGCGACCGAGAAAGTCGCCAAGAAAGCCTACGAAGTGGCGCTCAACACCAACCGCCACAAAGTGACGATCGTGCATAAAGCCAGCGTCATGCCCACCACCGATGGCTTATTCCGCCGCGTGGCGTTGGAGATCGCCAGCCACTATCCGGAAATCATCACCGATGAGATGCTGGTGGACACCGCCGCGTATTGGATGGTCAAAGACCCGGCGCGCTTCGATATGATCCTCACGCCCAACCTGTATGGCGATATTCTCTCGGATATGGCGGCGGCTTGGGGCGGCGGCTTGGGTTTCGCGCCGTCGTTGAGCGTGGGCGAAGATGTAGCGCTGGCGGAACCCGTTCACGGCAGTGCGCCCGACATCGCCGGACAGAACATTGCTAACCCGACCGCTGCGATCCTCGCGGTGGCGATGCTGGTGCGGCATCAATGGCGCTTGCCCGACGACGCGCTCCGCATCGAGAACGCGGTGCGCGCGGCGCTGTTGGCGGGCAACTTCACGTGTGATATTCAGCCTGAAGGCGGCATCACCACGACTCTATTTACTGATGCCGTGTGCGCGCAGTTATGATCAACGCGCGGTTGACGCCTCGCGCAAAATCCGCGAAGATCAGTCTTCTACTGTAATCGTTAACCGGAGTTCGCATGTTTGTTGACGTAAAATCCTTCGCCATTGGCGATCATGAGGTGTATCCCCCGCTGACGCTGGCGCCGATGGCGGGGCAGACCAATCACGCTTTCCGTGTGTTGTGTCGTGAGGACGGCGGGTGCGGCTTGACCTGCACCGAACTGCTGAGCAGCCGCGCGATTCAATACGCCAATCAGAAAACGTATAACATGCTCGACTGGACGCCCGCCGAGCGTCCGGTGGGGGTGCAGTTGTTCGGCGCTGATCCCGACCTGATGGCGGACGCGGCGCGCTTCGTCGTCGATCACGGCGCGGATATTGTCGATATTAACATGGGCTGTTGGGTGCCGAAAGTCGCCAAAACGGGCGCGGGCGCTGCCCTGCTCAAGGATGTGTGTTCGGCGGCGGCGGTGGTCGAAGCGGTAGTGAAGGCGGTCAATGTTCCCGTGACCGTGAAAATTCGATCCGGTTGGGATGCCGACGATCCGACGTGTGTGCCGTTCGCTAAGGCGGCGGAAGCGGCAGGCGTGCGCGCGATCGCGGTTCACGCGCGTTTCGCCACGCAGGGCTTTCAAGGCACGGCGGATTGGTCATGGATCGCGCGCGTGAAAGAAGTCGTCAGCATCCCCGTGATCGGCAACGGCGATGTGAACACGCCCGAAGATGCCGCGCGCATGTTCACGCAGACGGGCTGCGACGGCGTGATGATCGGTCGGGGCGCGTTGGGCAACCCGTTCATCTTCCGCGCGATCTGGCATTATCTGCAAACGGGCGAACACCTGCCCGAACCCTCAGCGCCAGAAAAAGCGGCGATGGCGCTCAAGCAGGCGCGGCTGACGCTGGCGACCAGCAAAATGTCACCCAAGCAGGCGCTTTTAGAACTGCGCGGTCAGTTGGTCAAGTATACATTGGGTGTGCCGGGTGCGGCGCGCATCCGCGATGGGCTGGTGCGCGCGGAAACGCTCGCTGAGATCGAAGCGCTGCTGCTGCCCATCGCGGAAAATTACGCCGAGCGTGCGGATTTAGCCGTCTCCGCGTGATCCGCCTGACCACGTGCCGAACTCACCGCCATCGCTGGTTTTAGGCGCGGTTGTACCATTGGCAGCGCTGGCGGGGGGCTGTGGCGCGTTCACTTCGCGCTTGATCTGCTTGACTTCATCGATCTCGCGCTGGACTTCGTTCATGCCGTCTTGCAGTGGCTTGGTGAACGGATGCGCTAGGCGCGTCACTTCTTGGCGCACGCTGTCGCGCGTGGGAAGATCCTTCGGCACGCGCACATCAATGCCTTCGGCGTCGAATTCCTTTTGAATTTGCTCGGCGGTGGTGCGCCAGATTTTCTGCAACTGGCTGAGCCACTTGCCCAACGTGTATGACCACGCGATCATGCGCTTGGGTCCCGCCACGATCAGCATGATGACGAAAACAGCGATCAGCTCCGCGCCGCCAATTCCGAAAATGTCCATAAGGGTTGTGCTTTCAATCGTTCCGCATTAAGCCGATGATAACACAAGCGCGCTGATCACTCGTAGCGCGGCGTCGGGAACGGGTTGCGCTCATACCCATATTGATGCCAGTAGGGATAGGTCATGTCGCGCTGGCTGACGCGATCCAGTCGTTCGACCTGTTCCGCCGTCAGCGACCAGCCGACCGCGCCGAGATTCGCCTTCAGTTGTTCCTCAGTGCGCGCGCCGATGATCACGCTGGCGACGGTCGGGCGTTGCAGCAGCCAGTTGATCGCCACCTGCGCCACGGTTTTATCCGTTTCCTGACCGATGGCGTCGAGCATATCGATCAGCGCGTAGAATTGTTCTTCGGGCAGGTTGGGCCCTTCCGTGCCGCCTTGCGCGTGCCGACTGTCCGCCGGAATCGGTTGTCCGCGCCGGATGCGCCCGCCTAAGCGCCCGCCCGCCAACGGACTCCACACCAGCGTCCCCAAATTCTGATCGAGCGCCAGCGGCATCAGTTCCCACTCGTATTCACGCCCCATCAGCGAGTAGTACGCTTGATGCGCGACGTAGCGCGCCAAGCCGTATTTTTCCGACGCCGCGAGCGATTTCATCAAGTGCCAGCCGGAAAAATTCGAGCAGGCGATGTAACGCACCTTGCCACTGCTGACCAGATCATCGAGCGCGCGCAAAGTTTCCTCAACGGGCGTCTTGGCGTCGAAAGCGTGCATGGTGTAAATGTCGATGTGATCAGTTCCCAAGCGGCGCAGGCTGTTCTCGCACGCGCGCACGATGTGAAAGCGCGATGAACCGACATCGTTCGGGTCGTCGCTCATGCCGAACGCCGCCTTGGTCGAGATCAGCAGGTTGGCGCGCCGCCCGCGAATCACTTCGCCCAGAATTTCTTCTGACATGCCGTAGGAATAAATATCGGCGGTGTCCATGAGGGTTGCGCCCGCTTCGATGCACAGATCGACTAGCCGCCGCGCTTCGTTCACGTCGCTTTCGCCCCACTTGCGGAAAAAGTCTGATCCGCCGCCGAAAGTCGCCGTGCCAAAACTCAAAACCGGAATCTGCAAACCTGAACTGCCCAATAAACGATATTCCATGATGCTGTCTCCTATGATTAACTCCACTTTCAGCGGCGGATTATACCCAACCCGCGCGTGATCAGGCGTGCGCGCCGCCAAAAAATTGATCGAGTTCGGCGTTGACGCTGTGCGCCTGTTCATGCTGCACCCAATGCGACGCTTCTTCATAGTAGACCACGCGCACATCGTCGCACAGTTCCGCGCTTTGCGCCGCCATGCTGCGTTCGAGCGCGACATCCTGCACGCCCCACAGGATCAGCGTGGGCATGGTGATGCGCGGATCAGCCGGCAGCGCGGGCGGATACTGCACGATGGCGCGATACCAGTTGAGCATCCCGGTCATCGCGCCGGGCTGCTGCCATGCGCGCGTATATTCGCGTAGATCGGCGTCGGTAAATGTGCCTTTCGCGCTGCTGAGCAGCAGCATTTGCGCCGCGCCTTGAGCATCGCCAAACGTGAGCAGCGCTTCGGGCAGCAGCGGAATTTGAAAGAAGCCGATATACCAGCTTTTGAGCATCTGCGCCGGATTGCCGCGCACGTTCCGCATGAACACCTTGGGATGCGGCACATTGAGGATCGCCAGCTTCTTGATGCGCGCGGGATGGCGAATGGCGGTGTGCCACGCGACCGCCGCGCCCCAATCATGCCCGACGAGATAGACCTGATCACGCCCCTGCGCGTCGATCAAGCCGACGACATCGGCGGCGAGCGTGTCGAGCAGATACGACTCGACGCCGCGCGGCTTCTCGCTAAGGTTATAACCGCGCTGATCGGGTGCCAGCACGCGGTAGCCCTGCGCCGCCAGAAAATCGATCTGGGCTTTCCAGCCATACCAGAATTCGGGGAAACCGTGCAGCAAGATCACCAGTTCGCCATCGGCGGGTCCCGCCGCGACGACATGCAGAACGACGCCATTGCTCTCGATTGAGAGATGTTCATATTGCGTTTGCGTCATGTTCGATGCGCTTTCGACTTGTGAACGTTAGCGCAATTGTAACGCAGCTTGGCTATGGGGTGTGCTTAAAGGTTGGTGTTGAGCGCGGCGATCTCGCTGTCGCTCATGTTCAGCAGATCGCGCAGCACGGATGCTGTATCCGCGCCGAGCGCGGGCGGTGGCGATTGCGTGTGCGCTGGCGTGAGGCTCAATTTCAATGGGGATGCGGCAGCGCGCGCCGTCGCGCCGTTCGCCAACGTGAACGACTCGATCATGCCGCGCTCGGCGGTGTGCGCGCTGTCGAGCGCAGCGCTGACACTGGCAATCGCGCCCGCTGGAATCCCGACCGCCAGCAGCGACTCGATCCAGTGATCGGCGGGGCGTGCGGCAAATTCGGCGCTCAATAGTGCGATCAATGGGGCGCGGTTGATCACACGCGCGCGATTGGTCGCATACAACGGATCGCGGGCGCGTCCCGGCTGACCGATCAGCGCGCTCAGCGCCGCGAACTGCTGATCATTGCCGCACGCCAGCACAAACGGCTGATCGCTGGCATGGAACACCTGATAGGGTACGATGTTCGGGTGCGCGTTGCCCAAGCGCGGCGACGGTTCGCCGTTGGCAAGCTGATTCGCCGCGACATTGACCAGCGCCGCCAGCGCCGTATCATAAAGCGCGATGTCGATGTGCTGCCCTTCGCCCGTGCGTTCAGCGTGACGCAGCGCCGCGAGAATCGCGCCAAAGGCGTTCAAGCCCGCGATCACATCGCAGATCGCCACGCCGACTTTTTGCGGTTCGCCCTGCGGATCGCCCGTGATCGCCATTAAGCCCGACATCGCTTGAATCACGTAGTCATAGCCGGGGCGATCACGGAACGCGCCTGTTTGCCCAAACCCCGTGATGCTGCAATAGACCAAGCGCGGGTTGAGCGCGCGCAGATCGGCATAACCCAAGCCGAGCGCGTCCATGCCGCCCACTTTGAAATTCTCGATCACCACGTCGCTGATCGCGGCTAAGCGCTGCGCGGTGGCGCGTCCGGCGTCGGTTTTGAGATCGAGCGCCACGCTGCGCTTACCGCGATTCACGCTCAGGAAATACGCGCTCAGGTCGCCCACAAAGGGCGGACCCCAGCCGCGCGTTTCATCGCCGCCGCGCGGATGCTCGATCTTGATGACTTCCGCGCCTAAATCCGCCAGCATCATCGAGCAGTAGGGACCCGCCAACACGCGCGCGAAATCCAGCACGCGCACGCCCGCTAACGCGCCTGTGATCATCAATATTGCGTGGTGAGATCGCTCAGTTTGGCGATCTGCGCGCTCGTCAGCGTGATGTCAGTCGCGCCGATGGTTTCTTCCAACTGTGCCAGCGTGCGCGCCCCGATGATCGGCGCGGTCATGCTCGGACGCGCCAGCAGCCACGCTAACGCGATCTGCGCGACGGGTGCGTCGTCATGTTCGGCGGCGATCGCGTGCAGCGCGTCGATCACGGTGAAGGCGTTGTCATCCGCCACCAGTCGCTTGATCAAGCCGCCGCTGGCGCGGGTGGTGTCAGGCGTGTGATTGGTGCGCGTGTATTTGCCCGTGAGAAAACCCGCCGCCAACGGGCTGTAGGGAATCACGCCGACGCCTTGATCCAAGCAGGCGGGTTCAAGCTCGCGCTCGAACTCGGCGCGATGCAACAAGCTGTAATGCGGCTGGATGCTGTCGAAACGGATGTAGCCGTTGGCGTCGCTCGTCCACAGGGCTTTGAGCAACCGCCACGCGGGATAATTGCTCACGCCGACATAGCGCACCTTGCCCGCGCGCACCAGCGTATCGAGCGCGTGCAGGGTTTCTTCGAGCGGCGTTTCGTCGTCATACCAGTGCATCTGATACAGGTCGATGTAATCGGTTTGCAAGCGGCGTAGACTATCCTCGCACGCCTGAATCAGGTGATGGCGGCTCAAGCCCTGACCGTTAGCGCCCGCCCACATTTCACCGCGCGCTTTGGTGGCGATGATCACCTGACGGCGATCTTGCGTTTTCAGCCAGCGTCCGATCAGGGTTTCCGATTCGCCGCCCGTGTTGCCGTCATGCCAGCTTGAGTAAATGTCGGCGGTGTCGAAGAAGTTGATGCCCGCTTCCAGCGCGCGGCTCATGATGGCGAAGGAGGCGCGCGCGTCGGTCGTCCAGCCAAAGGTCATCGTGCCGAGACACAGCGCGCTGACTTTCAAGCCCGTGCGTCCTAATCTGCGATAGTGCATAAGTGGTTTGTCCTTAATTATGGGGGATAAGTGGGGTCAGAAGGTGACGCAGGGGCGATGCCTGACATCGCCCCAAGTATATTGACATAAAACTGTGCTTACACCCGCGTGACGTAGCTGCCATCTTCCGTTTTAATGCGCACGGTGTCGCCCTCGACCACGAACAGCGGCACGCTTAATTCCAGACCGGTTTCCGTTTTCACGCGCTTGGTCGGGTTATTGGCGGTGTCGCCCGCATAACTGGCTTCCGATTCGACCACTTTATGCTCGACATTGGTCGGCAGTTCGTAGTCGATGATTTCGCCGTTGTAGCTGCTCAGCGTGATCACCATGTTCTCGACCAGATAGAGCAGGTCGTCACCGAACACCGCGCGCATGATCTGCGGTTGCTCGTAGGTTTCCATGTCCATGAAGGTCAGGAATTCGCCGTCCTCGTAGAGATACTGCACGTCGCGGCTTTCCACGCGAATATCCTGCACGCGCGTGCCGTTGTTGAAGGTCATTTCGCGCGTGCCGCCCGTCCGCATATTACGCACCTGCAAGCGGATCGTCGCGCCACCGCGCCCGACTTTGTTGTGTGAATAGCTGATCACTTTCCAGATTTGGTTCTCATCGATAAACGTTGCGCCGCGACGCAGTTGATTCACTTCGACAGCCATAGGCTTAAATTCTCCGTCATGATTGATGTGCGAATGGGTTTATGCGCGCATTGTAGCAAATGGTTACGGGCTTACGTAAGGGCGGGTAGCTGGCGACACAGATGGGCGAATGCGGTTACAATAAGCGTGACGCTTGCCTAACAACTTAAGGATCATGCCTGATGAAACGACTTTTCATGCTCGTGATCGCGCTGCTATTGGTGGCTGCTTTGCCCGCCGCCGCGCAAGATGACGCTGTTTTAGACGATTTTCGGGAACTGCTCGACTGGCTTGAGGTGGACGACGACGAGCGCGCTTTCGCCCTGCTGTTAAGCGAACAACTCCCACAGAATCGCACCGTAGATGGCGCGTTCATTCTGGGCGCGCTGGACGCGCCGATCACGCTGATCGAATTTGCTGATTTCGCCTGCCCGCACTGCCAGAATTATCACCCGGAAATTGTGCAGTTCATCACCGAGTTGGTCGCCAGCGGCGAAGCGGCGTATGAATTCCGCTTTTTGCCGACGGCGGGCGGCGAGCGCACCATTTTTATGGGTCATGTGTTGGCGTGCGCCGAAGATCAACAAGCGGGCGCGTTCTGGCGCGGTTATTTCTTAGCGTGGAGATACATTGAGAGCGAAGTTTACTTCACCAATTTTCTCGCGCAAAAGCTGGCGTTTGACCTCAACCTTGATTACGACGATCTGCTGGCTTGCACGGATGAATCAGCGCGCGTGGCGACCGATTTAACTTACGCGCTCGAATTGGGCGCAGCCGGAACGCCAAGCGTGTTCATTCGTTATGGTGACAGCCCGGCGCAGCGCGTTGTCTTCGCTGAACGCACCTATGACAGCGGCGGCGTGCCGTTCAATGTGCTGGTTAACGTGGTGCGCGCGGACGATTAGCGCGCCGCGCGCGGAACACGCCGATCAAGCCCGCGATGATCATGATTTCGATCAGCACACCGCCCGCGATGATCGGCGTGAGATTTTGCCCCGTGCGGTCGTAGACGATCACGGTGTCGAGCGTGAACGGATCACCTGTGATCGTCACGTCGTGCGGGATGGCGATCAGCGCCGACGCGATCTCGTCGGTGCGTGGGGCGTCGTCGTCGGCGGTGAGCGTGAACGAGTCGCCGCCTGCCGTCACCGTGATCGCGTCGCCCGCGCTCGCCTGCCAGCGGATCAACACATGCGTGCCGTGCGCGCGGAAGGCGGCGCTGGTTGCGTCGTCGCTGAACGTGATCGCGCGGTGATCGGCGCTGTGCGTGCCGCGATGCAGGGTGGGTACATGGTTGGCGGTATGATCCTGTATGGCGTGGTAAAGCGGGCGCAGCGTGAAATCGGGATCGACCATGCGGAAGTAGTAAAACGGCTGATCGCGTTCTAAATCCGTCGCGCGCTTGAAAAACCAGATGTTGATCACGCCCACCCAAGACCACTCGCGTTCGGCGCGTTCGTACAGCAAGGGCATGTAGGCGGCGGCTTGTTCGGGCGTGACGCTGCCGAAATTCTCGCGCCCGACCAGATCGGCAGGGACTTCGGGCGCGTCCACCGGATTCCACGCCGCTTCACTGATCCAGATCGGCGTGCTGCTGTCGCCATTGGCAACCATAATGTCGCGGATGTAGAGGTTGCGTCCGCTGTTGAGCGTGGTCGTGCGCATCCGCTGATCGGTGGGTCCGCTGTAGAAGCCGTAACCCTGCATCGACATCACATCGAAGCAGCCGCGCGCGCCCGCGTCATACATGCGCTGCAAAAAGATCAAATCGCTCAAGTCGCGCTCGGTGATCGCCACCGTGGGCGAAAGCGCACCCGCGATCACGACGATCTCAGGATCAAGCGCTTTGAGTTCGGCATAGGCGCGGCACAGCACCGCCGTGTAGGCTTCAGGATCGACCGGATTATTGCCCCATTCGGGGTAGATGTTCGGCTCGTTCCAGATTTGATAATGCGTCACACGCCCGCGATAACGTTCCGCCACCGCGCGAATGAACGTGTAGTAATCTTCCCAATCGTCGGGCGGCGCGAGACTGCCCTCATCGGGGTTGGCGCGCGACCACGACGGCGGGTTATCGAGCCGCACTTGCAAGCGCACGCCGTATTGTTCGGCTAAACCCACGATGTGATCGTACTTCGCCCACGCATCCACGCCATCGGGATCATTACGCCGATCCACAAAATCGCCGCGCGCGTGAATCTCGATGTCTTCCCACGGGAATTGCTGACGCATCCAGCCGATGCCCGCTTCGGCGATCAGCGCGACTTGACGCTCGCGCCGTTCGAGTTCGACTTCCTGCTCCAGAAAGGTGTTGACGCCATAGGGGTTCATGCCTACATGCTGGATCGCCGCATACGGATCAGTGCGTGGCTGCGCGCGGGTGATGTTGCCCGCCCATTCGATCATGCCCTGCGCCTGACCAAGCGGCGTTTCTTCGCCCGTCAGCGACCACATGACGCGCCAAGCCAAGCCGCGATTCGCTAAATCCAGCGCTAAAAGCACAGAAAACAGGGCGATCACGCCCGCCGCGATCAGTCCAACACGTATCAGGGTTCGTTTGCTCATGGCGGCGCATTATAGCGAAGGAACGCGCGGCGCGGTATAGTCGGTGGTACGTCGTCCATACAATGAAAGAGGCGGTTATGAACACCAACGGACATGTTCACACGAACGAAAGCGCCCGTGAAGCGCAGCAGCAAGCGCAAACGCATACCGATGCGCTGATCAGCAAGCTGCACGAAACCGCCGCCGAACTGCGCCAGAATGCCCGCGATCTCGGCGTGAGTGGTGACGCGCTGCACCAGATCGACGCGACTGCCGCGCGCTATGAACGGGCGGCGCTCTATCTGCAAGGGGCATCCACGCCAGAAGCGGAGCAAGCTGCACCCGCCGCTGCCCCGCCGCCGAATAACGCGCTGGCGCTGGTCGCCACCTTCGTGATCGGCGTGCTGGTCGGCTTGCTCGTGGATCGCGTGCGCGAAGAATAGCCCTAGCAATGGGGACGCCTTATAGCGGCGTCCTAGCCAACCCAATCGACGCTGCATGACCCCATAAATCAAGCTTGGTGGCGATCCCCCTGATCGCTTAGCTTGACGCTGCCGCAAAACTGGTTACAATGGGCGCAAACTGGTTCAGAGGTCTAGACCAATGCGCGCCATCGGCGTCGATCTCGGCGGCACGAAAATCAGCGCGGCGCTCGTCAGCACGGGCGGCGATCTGATCGCGCCGCGTAAACTGCCCACGCCGAACACCGCCCCCGCCATCATCGACACGGTGATCGCCCTGTGCCGCGATCTGCGCGATCATGCCGATCACCACGGGATCAGTGTGCGCGGCGTCGGCATCGGCACAGCCGGACAGGTCGATCACGCGCGCGGCATCATCACCTATGCGAATCACAATTTA
>JBGSRB010000612.1:0-5964 GCA_041737735.1 Anaerolineae bacterium
CATAATCGATGCGCGCTTCGACCAGCGGCGGCGCACCCGTGATCGCGCACAAAGCCGCGTCAATCGCATCCGCCGATGTGCCTGACATCAACCCGATGATGTGCATAGAGCGATCGCTTTCCGGTGATTCTAATCCAATAAACGCAAAAAGCCCCGTCTTGAGGGGGCTGATGCGTACGGCATTCGTGCTAGCGCTTGATCACGTCCAGCCTGCGGACGTTGTTAAGCAATCGGCTCTTTGAAGATCACCAAGCGGCTCATATCGTCGCTCTTGCCGATGCACGTGGTCATATCGACTTTGAACTCGCGCCCGCCCGACACCCAGCGCAAGCCTTCTTGCAGCAAGCCCTGCGCCATGAAGCACACCGGACGATCCGTGGTGCGCCCCCAACACAGCGGGCAGCGTTCCATCGTGTAGATGATGCGGTCGCCGCCTTCTTCATACACGTTCGAGATTTGGTCGGAGAACTGCGAGAAAATGTTCGCCATCGCTGGCACGCCGACGCGCAATTTAGCGCTTAACGGCAGCACCTTGAACGCGAGGTCACCCACACCCGCCAGCGCGCCGAAGGAGCGCAAGCCACCTGCAAAAATAGCACGACCCGCCCGCAGCGCCAAAGCGCGACCGCCACGAGGACCGTACATTTCCTCAAGGGCGATGTTGAGCGCGGTAAAATCGGCAAAGTCGAACTGCTTTTCCAAGTTATCGGGTGGCAGTTCAGCAATGTACGCCTGCAACCCGGCGAGGTTGAGAATGGCGTTCAACCCGTTGCGCCCCATGATTTCTTCCATCGCAACCATCGTCAACAGGGCGAACTTATTGGGGTAGTAGTATCCGCTTTTCTCCGGTGGCATTGTGCCGGTTCCTCCAATTGTGCATCGGTCAAACCGCGAAAGTGCTGCGGTGATATTCTACCCCGCAATTACGAGGAGGTCATCCTCGACGGGGCGGGACATGGGCAGGCGACCTTGCATACTCCAAGGACCCGTCCATGTAATTTCCACGTCTACAACTTTACCACGCCAATCGTCATCTGATTCAAAAAAGACCAATTTGTTTTGCGGCGTGCGTCCGCGCCACTTCCCTTTATGCTGATCTTCGACCAAAATCGGCAGGGTTTGCCCCAAAAACCGCGCATTGATCGCCGCGACGACGCGCGCTTGCAACTCGTCAAGGCGTTCGTGACGCGCCTTTTTGACTTCTTCGGGAACATCATCTTCCATGCGCCGCGCGCTGACCGTGCCGGGGCGCGCGCTGTAACGGGCGAGATGCACTTTATCGAGCTTGAGTTCTGCCACCAACTGATACGTTTGCTCGAAGTGATCATCGGTTTCGCCGGAGAAGCCCACGATAATATCCGTGTGGATGGCGACATCAGGAATGCGCGCGCGGATGCGCTCGATCAAGCGGCGATATTGTTCCGCGGTATAACCGCGCTTCATCGTTTCCAACACCTCATCCGCGCCCGCCTGCACCGGAACTTCAATATGCGGCATCACGCGCGGCAGTTCCGCTACGGTGTCTAGCAGTTTATCCGTCATCCAATTGGGGTGGCTGGTCAAAAAGCGGATGCGCTCCAGACCCGTTTCTTCCGCCACGCTATGCACCACGCGCAGCAGATCAGCGAGATCGGGACCGTCGGGGATGTCTTTACCATAGCGATCCACAATTTGCCCTAGCAAAGTAATCTCTTTGACGCCCTGCAACGCCAAACTGCGCACATGCGCGACGATCTCGCCCACGCTGCGGCTGCGCTCGACACCGCGCCGAAACGGAATGATGCAGAACGAACAGGCGTGTGAACAACCATAGACAATCGGCACATGCGCGCTGATCAACGCGCCGCGCTCGTGTTCCGGCAGGATCAACTCGCCATCTTGGAGCTTGTCGCGTCGATCACGGGCGGACTCCTCAAGCGCGATCACTTCGCTTTCGTCCATGCGTGACTTCAGGAAGTCGATCATCGGCTGAGGTTCGCTCGGCGGCAGGAATACATCGACCTGCGGCAGTTTGCGCCGCAGCGTCAGCGGATCGCGCACGCCAACCAAGCAGCCCATCACGCCGATCACTTTGTCGGGGTGCTGTTTTTTGAGATCGCCCAGCATCGCCAAACGGCTGAAGGCTTTGTCTTCCGCGCTTTGACGCACCACGCAGGTGTTGACGACGAGAATATCGGCATCATCAGGGTTATCGGTCGCGGCGGAATAACCCAACCGCTCTAATTCGCTGGCAAGTTGCTGCGAATCAGCCGTGTTCATTTGACAACCCAGCGTCCAAATGTGGTAGTGCATATGCTTAAGACCAACAATGCTCAATGGATAGGTAAGATGTATTGTAGCGTTCGCCCAAACGCGCGTCAATGCGTTCGCAAGATCAGGCGTGGTTAGATTGACATTCGTGCGGCGGTCGCGCCAGATGCACATCTTATTGATCGCTTTTTTATAGGCAAGCGTGTTATCATAACAATGAGCGTAACTGCTTTTTACACAACATTCTAGGGAGGTAGTTCATGGTGCGTAAACTTTTAATTCTCATGATCGTCACAGGCATAGCGTTGCTGACCGTGACGATGGCGTTCGCCAGCGTGTACAACGGCACGGTTGACTTCACTTGCACGGGGGCAGATGCCACCTCAGGCTCGCACGTTCTCGACCGTGATAATACCGGCGTAGGACAAGAACGGCTGCGGATCGACATCACCGACGGCTACGGCACCGTGATTTTTACATTCACCTATCAAAACACACTAACCACCTTTGGTGGTGGCATCGGCAATTTTACGTATTCGACGCCGCCTGCTGCTAACCCGTTGACCTTCACCTTGACCAGTTTGGCGGGTAATGGTCTGCCGGAACAGGTTGATTATGTGCAGCAAGGAACTTGTGCGGGTCTGCCCACGGCAGGAGATACTGCTGCCTGCCCAGTTCCGCTCCCAGCAGGCTCAGTCGTGTATAACATTCCGGCGGGTGCTTTGGCTTTCTTCGAGCCGCGCAGCGATGCCTACACCGGCTTCGATGTGCCGCCCGGCACGTGGTATGTGAGCGAACAGCAGAATGGTTACGCTAAAGTATGGATCGCCTGCCAAGCGAGCATGGTGTGGGTGCCAGTGGAGAACATCGTCGGGCTGGCGAATTAAATAACGCCCGCCTTAACTGAATAGGCTTTGCTACAGCGGGGAGCGATCACTATGATTGCTCCCCGCTGTTTTTTGCTTTATTGGCGTTCTTGCCATTCGGCAATCGTCGCACTGATAAAAGCGCGCACTTCATCGTCGTCAATATCCCCCACTGAGTCGAAGAAACGCCCGTCGACTTCAATCACCACGGCGCCGCCCAAACCTGAACGGATGTTAACCTTGCGCCCCGACAGCGCTCCGGTTTGCTGCAACTTGAATTGCAGATAAGCCTCGATTGCAGCAGCGATGTTGATTTCAGGGATCGGTTCGCTGGCTGAGCGGCGTCCGCGTCGCGGTGGTGGCGACGCATTGTCGAGCGTGAACTTGGGCAAATCGCCGGGCATTGGCACGTTAAGTGGTGAACGTGGCAGCGGCGCGCGCGGTAGATCATCAAAGGATGGCATTTCAATATCATCCGTGGCTTCAGCGTCGGTGTCGGCGGATGCGTCAGCGCTTGCGTCCACCGACGGCGACTCCGTTGGCGGTGTCACCAGATCACGCAGCGACATCGGTGCAGGCGCGGTTGGCACTGGTACAGCGGCAACCGACGGCGGGGGCGCACTCGTTCCCGCCAGACCGCGCAGCACCGCATCATAGCGACGCTTGAAATCAGCATCGGCGTTGGTCGGCGGGTGACGATACAGTTTTTCACCCATCTGGACGATCAAGCCACCATCGACCACATCACGCAAAATCGCGCACACTTCGACCACTTCCGCGCTGCCGCCATCGTTGAGCAGCACGCTGTAGGTGCCGCGCCGGGGCGTGCGTCCGCTTGGCGGTGGCGGCTCATTCGACGCGGCGAATGTCTCCACAGTAGAGAGCGCATCAAGATCGGGCATATCAGCCGACGAACTATCGCTGTACGCGCCGCCATAACTGGCATGTACCAGTGCGCGTGCGCGCTGTCCACGTGCATACACGAAATACCCGATCACGGCGACGAGCAGCGCGCCCGACCCGCAAAACATGATGAATAAGCCCGTCGGAACTTGTTGCAGAAAATCAGTGATTGTGCTGTCCATGCCCGTTACATCCCCTTTGTTTAAGCGCGCATCAGCGTCAGTGCTGGCACGCGGGACAATAATGTGTGCCGCGCTGTGCCACGCGCGTTTTCTCGATCAACGTACCGCAGCGGACACAAGGTTCGCCAGCGCGCCCATAAGCAAACAGATTTTCATGCGCTGTGCCTGCTGTGCCGTCCGGTTTGCGATACCAATTGATGCTCGCGCCTTCACGGGCGATACCATCGTTCAGCGCCGCGCGGATTGTGCTGTGCAGCCGCGTGATCTCGTCGGCGCTCAAGCTGTTGGCGGGGCGCAGCGGATGAATCTGCGCGCGCCACAGCGCTTCATCGGCATAGATATTGCCGACGCCCGCCACAAACGCTTGATCGAGCAGCAGCGCCTTGATCGCCTTGCTGTGGCGCGGAATTTTCGCGGCGATCACAGCAGGCGTGAAAGCATCGTCCAGTGGTTCGGGACCCAGCACGGGCGCGATCTCGGCGAAACTGGTCACCAGCGCGACGAAACCGAATTTGCGTGCGTCACTAAAACGTAATTGCTGATCGCCATCCAGATCAAGGCGAAAATGCACCCAGCGATCCGCGTCGTGCTGCGCGGATCGGGGCGTCACATACAGGCGTCCGGTCATTTTGAGATGCACAATCAGCAGATCGTGATCGAGTTGGCAGAGAATATACTTGGCGCGGCGATCAATGGCGCGGAAGGTTTGTCCCGCGATGCGCGCGGCGAACTGTTCCGGCGTGGGCGTGTGGATGCCGCGCGCCCAATCGAACCACAACGACTCGACCCGCCGACCGATCAGCGGGGCGCGCAGACCCCGGACAACGGTTTCAACTTCAGGAAGCTCAGGCATAGATAGCTCACAAGGTCATGTTATGAAACAATGACCTCTATTATAAACCAATGCTGCCCTCACCCGCTGAAGGACTCAATACCTACCTTGATCGCGCTCATGAACGCATCGGCGGTCGCGCCATCCAGCACGCGATGGTCGAAGCTGAAGCTGAGATACGCGCACGGACGTACGGCGATCATGTCGTCGATCACCTTCACCCGCTTCTCGATCATGCCGAAGCCGAGAATCCCGACTTGCGGCTGATTGATGATCGGCGTGGCGAACAAACTGCCGGCGACGCCATGATTGGTGATCGTGAACGTGCCGCCGCGCAGGTCATCTGGCTTGATCTGGTTGGCGCGTGCGCGATCAGACAGATCATTGATGGCGCGCGCCATGCCCACCAAGTTAAGCGTATCAGCATCGCGGATCACAGGGACGAGCAAACCGCTATCGACTGCCACCGCAATGCCTAGCTGAATCCCGCGCTTGAGCAGGATGCCGTCATCCGTCCAACTCGAATTGACCAGCGGGTGCGCGCGCAAGGCGGCGGCGGTCGCTAACGCCAGATACGGCAAATAGGTCAGCTTGACGCCCTGCTGAGCAAAAGCATCTTTATGCGCGGCGCGATGCGCGGCGACCGTGTGAAAATCGAACTCAAAGATCGTGGTGGCGTGCGGGCTGGTGTGGACGCTGCGCACCATGTGATCGGCAATCGCGCGGCGCATGGCGCTCAACGGCATGAGATCGCCGTTAGCGGGATCAGCGGGCGCGGGTCGCGGCGCGGACGGCGCAGAAACGGAAGTATCGGTTGTCTCGGCGGTTTCGAGATATTCCAGCACGTCGTGTTTGGTGATGCGCCCATCGCGTCCCGTGCCGTTGAGCGCGTGAACATCAATGGCGTGTTCTTGCACCATGCGCGCCACCA
>JBGSRB010000008.1:0-1828 GCA_041737735.1 Anaerolineae bacterium
GCCGCGCTGGTCGCCCGATGGAGAACATCTGTTGTTTTTTCGCGCGTTCAGCCCCACCCACCAACCCCACGCGCAGTACTGCGTGCTGACGCTGCACGGTAGCCGTCAACGCTGTTTCGACTCGCCGTGGCCTGAACAGGGTTACGATAATCGCATTCTGGCGGATTGGCTGCCCGACAGTGAACACATCGCCCTAATTAACGGCGCGATCTACAGCCGGGTGGATGGCGCGCTGATCGCGCAATATCACGAACCTGACGGCACAGCCTTCGTCCAGTGGTCGCCCAACGGACAGCACATGCTAGTCACCCAGCAGCATCCCACCGCCATTAATCCGCCGATGTACAGTTTTGCGCTCTATGACGTGACTAACGACGCGATCATCAGCCTGACGCCGCCCGACCGCTACTTTCGCATGTTTAACGATGTACACTGGTCAGGTGATGGCGCATTTGTGGCGTTGAACTACATCAGCGCCACGAACGACCGGCAAACGCATCAGGTGTTAAACACCGCCAGCGGGCAGTTGGTCGATATTGTGCCATCTTCTGGTCATGTCGTGGCGTGGTCACCACGTGCGGATCGGTTCGCGCTGTTGTTTCGCGGCGCGCTGCCCTCTACAGGCGCGTTTGGCATTGTTCTGCATGTGTTTACCCCCGACGGTGCGCTGATCTTGCAGCATGAACTGCCGGGAACGAACAACACCAGCGCGCCCGTATGGTCGGCAGATGGCGAACGCTTGATTTATGCAGCCCCGACCACACCGCTTGATCACGCAGTATTGCCGAATCCCTATTCCCTGCATACCCTTAACGTGGCAAGTGGCACGGTGCAGACGCTAATCAACCTGCCGCGCCAGCTTTATCCACAGCAGGCATTAAGCTGGTCACCCAATGAGCGCTGGGTGGCGCTGATCGCGCAAGATCAATTTACAGGCATGCGCGCACTTTATGCGACGCGCACAGATCAAGAGGCTTTCACGCCAATGCTGATCGCGTCGTCCCTCATCTCAACCGATAGTGCATGGCGACCTCAGCCCTGATCCGCCTCACGCTGATCACGCTGCTGCTGATCGGCGCGGCGACCGTCAGCGCCATCGCCGCCGGACGCGCGTCCCCCAACGGCGTGATCGCCTATACGCATGTCGCGTGGACGCCGACGCAATACGATCTGCATCTGCTCGATCTGTGGCGTGGACAGGTGTTCGCGCTTGCCGCCGATCCCGCGCGCGCCGAGTCGCTGCCGTTGTGGTCAAGCGCGGGCGACGCGCTCTATTACGAGTGCAGCGCGGCGAGTCTCGCGCTCGAAGTCTGCTGCGCGTCGTTAGGTGGGGCGTGCAGCCCACCATTTCCCAGTGTGCATGAGCGCATCTTTGCCGAGTCGAGCGTCTCGCCCGATGGCGTATGGACGATTTACTCCGCCAGCGATGGACGCTATTTGCAATTGTTCCTCTACAACTTACGCACGGGTGAGGATCGGCAGATCACGCACGCGCCCGCCGATCATCGGCATCCGGCGTGGCGTCCATGAGGATGGAACGTCAGCGATCACAACTTGATGCAACTTAGCCTGACGGAGCGCGGCGCTTGCGCTCGGCGTTGGCGCGCACGCGCGCGATCTGCTCGTCGGTGACGGCTTGCTCGAACGAGCGAAATCCGCTGAGCTTGAAGCCGTGGCGCGCCGCGATCCCGCCGATCTCGTGGGCTTGGGCAACGGACAGATGCCGCCCGACGGTGTAATCGGCATAGCGCCCGTCGAGCGCTAACGCCATCGTTTCCGCCATGCAGGCATAGGCTTTGCGCGGCGGGAAGCCAAAATCGAAGTGAAA